>JANMMR010000049.1:0-2210 GCA_031373455.1 Rhodoferax sp. | reverse complement strand
GGGCAGTAGGGTCTTAAGCGGTCTTGTGGGCGTTCTTGTTGGCGGGCTGGTTGGCCGCCTCCAGCGGCGCCGGCCGGTGGCTGCGCACCACCCACACCGCATAAATGGCGAAGACCAGCGTGGCCGCCAGCAGGATGAACGCCTGCTGCACCAGCGGCAGCGCCGGGAAAAACGCAAACAACACGGCGAAAGGCGCACCGCCAATGGCCGTGGAGAGCGCGTTTTCAAACCGCGTGGTTTTGTGGCTGAAGAGGCCCAGCACGTAAGACAGGATGTCTGCTGGAAACGTCATGCGCAAAACCAAAAGCGACAGCAGGTGGTGGCGCGGGTGGATCAGCCGGTCGATGCGGGCATAACGCGTCACTCGCGGAAACGTGCCCAGCAGCCAGGGGCTGACGCGGCGCGCCAGGTCAAACGATATTGCCGCACCCGCCACCCAGCCGCCCGTGATGATCAAGGCCGTCCACCAGGGGCCCCACAACAACACGGCAAACGGCACCAGCGGCAGGTTGCTGAAGAGCGGCAACACCACGGCCAGCGCGGTGGTGCAGAAAAAAATCACCATGCCCAACTGGCCGTGATCGGCCAGCGCGGCGCCAATGGGTGCCGCATACAGGCGCGCCAGCACGATCGCCAGGCCAAACAGCAACAACACCCAGGCCAGCGACTGGGCCGTGGGCAACAGGTCCTTTCGGCTCAAGTTGTGATTTGATGCGGTGGCGGGTACGTGCATGGTGAAGGACGCGGGCCTGGTTGGGGCAAGCGCCGCAGCTTGCAACCGCACCGCCCATCCGCTGATATTAGACGGCTTGGCCTGCGCCAGTTTGATCCTCATCAAGGGCCGGTCTTTGAGCGGAAGGCCCTGAGCGCGACCCGGGCTTCACAGCAGAAATCCTGGCAACTGGGTGCGGCACCGCACGGACTGAACGAGCGCCCCGCTTTACCGTTGGCGGGCGTGTGGCAAATGCAGACGGCTGCGGCGCCTGGCCGTGCAAACAGTGAAAAGGTGAACATGCTGAAAAACAAAGTTGCGTTGGTAACGGGCGCGTCGTCCGGCATTGGCCGCGCCGTCGCGCTGGTTTGGGCGCGTGAGGGCGCGAAAGTGGTGGTGTCGGACATCAACGAAACCGCCGGCGAAGAAACTGCGGCGTTGGTGCGGGCGCAGGGCGCAGAAGCGTTGTTTGTGGCGGCTGACGTGGGCAAGCCCGAAGACAGCAAGAATCTGGTGCAGCGCACAGTGGCGCATTTCGGGCGGCTCGACATAGCCTGCAACAACGCCGGCATTGGCGGCCCTAGTGCCCCGACAGCCGACTACCCGCTGGACGGCTGGGCGCAGGTGATCAACATCAACCTCTCCGGTGTTTTCTACGGCATGCAGCAGCAGATCTCGGCGATGCTCAAGACGGGAGGTGGCGCCATTGTGAATGTCGCTTCCATACTGGGCGCTGTGGGTTTTGCACAGGCACCGGCGTATACCGCAGCCAAACACGGCGTGATCGGGCTTACGCAGGCGGCTGCGCTGGAGTATGGCGCGCAAGGGGTGCGCATCAATGCGGTGGGGCCAGGTTTTATCCACACCCCGATGATCAGCACGCTGGAGCAAGACGCCGCAACCAACGCGATGCTGGTCAGCGCCCACCCCATTGGCCGCCTGGGCCGTGCTGAAGAAGTGGCTGAGCTGGTGGCCTGGCTGTCGTCTGACCGGGCCTCGTTTGTGACGGGTTCCTATTACCCGGTTGACGGCGGTTACCTGGCGCGCTGAGCCTCCAATACACGCGGCGCAATGACGGCTTACCATCCAGGCGCGACCCCGGGCCGCTCAAAACTTAAGGAGTGAACACCATGAGTTATATCGACGGATATGTGATTCCCGTGCCGGCGGGCGAAAAGGAAACCTACCGCGTTCTGGCGACCAAAGCGGCCGTTATCTTGAAGGAATGCGGCGCGATGCGTGTTGTGGAATGCTGGGGCGACGATTTGCCCGAGGCCAAGTTCACCGGCTTCAAACTCGCGGTGAAGGCCGAGGACAACGAGAACGTGGTGTTCTCATGGATCGAGTGGCCCTCCAAGGCCGTGCGGGATGAAGGCAACGCGAAGTTCATGAAAGACCCGCGCATGGCCGACTTCAAAGACATGCCGGTCGACGGCAAACGCATGTTTTTCGGCGGCTTCGCGTCCCTGGTGGACACCCATTAGGCGTGCGTGTCGGC
>JANMMR010000046.1:0-12337 GCA_031373455.1 Rhodoferax sp. | reverse complement strand
GCCCGATGCGCCAGCGCCTGTCGTGGTGCCGCAGCCCGTGAAGGCCGTTCAGCCGGCACCCGTCGCCGAGAAACCCAAAGCTGTTGTCGTCCCAACTCCGGCACCTGCGGAAAAGGGCTTCTTCGGCTGGATCAAAACCCTGTTTGGCGGCGCGCCAGCGAATGCGCCAGTGGCACCAGCCTCGACCGCTCTGAGCGAGACTGCCCGCAAGGAACAAGCCGACAACCGCGCTGCAAAAGACGGCGCCCGCCGTGATGGCCCGCGCGGCGAAGGCCGCGAATCCCGACCAGAAGGTCGAGGCGAAGGCAACCGGGGTGGCCGGGGTGGTCGTGGCGGCCGCGGCGGCCGCACCCAGAGTGCCGAGCGTGGCGAACGCACGGACCGTCCGCAAAGCCAGCAAGGTGCGCGCCCTGAGGGCGATGCATCTGCAAACCTTGAAACAGTCAATGCACAATCCGCTGGCGGCAATGAGTCCCAACGCGCTGAAGGCGTGCGCGAACCCCGAGAAAACCGTTCTGCCCGGGGTGGCGAACGCGGTGAGCGCGGGGGCCGGGGCCGAAATGGCGACCGTTCGCCACGCAACAATGAAGCCGATGGAACCCGGGAAGGTCAACGCAACGAAGGCCGTCCACCCCGGGAGGCGAAACCCACTGAAACCTCCGAAGGCGCGCCGGCGGAGGTCGACGCATTGGCCGCCGCATCCGCCACAACCGCTGATGGCGCAGTCAATACCGGGGTGAATGCAGACAATGTGCAGCCTCGCGAAAAACGCTCACGTGATCGTTATGGTCGCGAGCGGGGTCCGCGTTCGGATCGACCTGATCGCGGTGAGCCGCGTGACCAGCGGCCACGGGACGGCCAACAGCCGCTGGACGGGTTTGCACCCGACTACGTGGCACCTCACGCGGCTGAAGCCACTTCAGGTGGCGAAGCCCCAGCCGTGGAACCCGTGGCGCGCCGGTCGTATTTTGCCGAACGTGCTGCAGCGCAATCAGAAGCGGGTCAGCCCAGGCCGGCGGAAGCGGCTGTGGCCGCGCCTGAATCTGTGCGGGAATTGCAACGCGTTGAAACGCCCGTCGCGCAGCCCGTGCCAGTTTCGGTACCCGCTGCGGCTGTTGGCGTCAATGCGGCCGAATCCCGCAGCTTGCCCACGGTACAGGCATTCACTCTGCCGGTTGTCGATTTGGTGCAAGTGGCACAAGGTTCCGGACTGTCCTGGGTCAATTCTGACCCGGCAAAAATAGCTGCGGTGCAAGCCGCCATAGCAGCCGAAGCCAAACCGATTCACGTTCCGCGTGCACGGCTGCCGGCGGTTCAAATTGATGCCGGTCCTTTGGTGCTGGTCGAAACCAAACGTGATCTGTCCAAAACCAAATTGCCATTCGAGGAAACTTCGCCGCAGGCGCTAACAGCGCAATAAGGCCACACTTGCCTGAACTGGCCCGGCAATTTGCCAGGCCAGTTCGGGTGGGTTGACGTTCACTCAGGCGGCGTTTGGCGGCGTCAGGGTGGACGCCGCATTGCGCCAGGCCTGGGTGGTTGCCGGGGCATCGCCCCGCTGTTCCGCGAGGGTCGCCAGCGCCATCCAGACACTGCTCTCCAGGCGGCTACCACGCAATTTAGGCAGGCATTGCGTCAGCAACTGCCGCGCCTTGCCCCACAACTGCAAATGCTGGCAAGTGATTCCTGCCAGATACTGAAGCAGCGCATCTCCCGGATCGCCCAATTGGGCGGTTTCGATCCGGCCCAGCCACTGGACATCGGGGGCGCTTTCGGCTGAGGAAAAACCCAAGGCCAGCGTTTCAACCAGTGCCAGTTTCTGGTTCCGGTCGATGGCAGAAGAATTTGCCGTCATCTGCTCCCAAGTGGGAAGCAACCATTGACGTGAGACCGAAGCGTCGCCTCCCAATTCAATCAGGCGACGGGCTGCGCCGGTGGCGATCTCGGCTTGACTGCGCTCCTTGTCATCCAGACTTTCCCAAACCCGCTGCAACTGACCCGGCTCCCGGGCTCCCATCAACAACTCCATAACCAGACCGCGCAAAATGCTCGGCCCTGCCGATTCGGAAAAAGCGCGGTGTTTGACAAGCTGCCGTGCTGTTTCGATTGCTACCAGTGTTTGACCTGCCAGACGGGCTGCCTTCAACCGCAAGCGCAAGGCTGCGGTGCGTCGTGAAGCGCCCTGGGGCAGGTCATCCAGCCAATGCAAGGCCGTTGTCGCATCGCGATCGTCCAGGGACCACGCGGCCGCACGAAGTTGCAGGCCTTCGCGGGCTTCAGTTGCATCGCGTTGTCCTGTCTCCAACAGTGCCTGCTGGAAATGGACTGACCGCGCGTCCTTGTCGAGCAATGAGTGCGCACCCTCCGCAGCCAACAGGTGGGCCATCGAACGCAAGCGGCCCGCGTAAGGCAAGGTACCCGCGCCCTTTTCCTTCATGTCCTCCTTGGCAAGGGCCAGCTCGGCTGATTTTCTTGCCCGGATGAAACGACCCGCAAACAAATGCTGCAACGCGTCGAGCAAAGCCACAAAAACCGCAGTTTCACGCTGCTGCATGCGCCAGCGCCTGGCTTGGGTTGGCACGGCGAGCAGGGCGGTCAGGGCCCGCAGCGCCAGATGGAGGGCCAGAAACAACCCGGCCAGTAGCACCAGCACAAGGTTCAATGAAAGGTCAACGCGGTGTGGCGGCCAATAGATGGTAATGACGCCCCTGTTATTGCCAGCCAGCAAGGCCACCGCCACGGCGACGGCAAACAGCATCAGCAGCGAAAGAGCCGTTCGCATGTTGGCGCCTATCGCCCCGCCGCAGCAGTGGCCAGGGCGGACAGGGTTTCGTCCACACGGGGCAGCTCAAGAATTCGCATTTGCCCCTGAATCTGGGCCAGCAACGCCAGAGCGCTCTGGGTCTTGCGTGAGGACGCATCGAAATATTTCGACAATGTTGACGACGCCGACGCGAGGTCCGAGCGAGCAGACTCAAGTTGCCTGGCCAACAGACCCAAGCGCGCATTGAGCACCTTGAGCTTCAGGTTTTCGCGGACAAAAAAGGCTTGCTCTGGTGACAGCAATGCGGCTTCGGGTTGCTCGATACGGCTGACCCTCAACAAACCGCGCGCCTCCAGTTTGATGGCTTGCCAAACTGCCCGCCACCAATCCTGTTGTGCGGCTGCGCCATCCCCTGACCCTGCCAGGCTCGGTGTTTCGTTGCGTTTCGACAGGTCGGCTACCGCGTTGGCCAAGGGCAAATCGTCGGCGGCACGGGCGAGTTCATCCAGCTTGACCAACAGTGCCGGTGTGTCGCTCAACGCGGTGGACTGAATGCGGCCCAAATCCCGGGTGATCGCCCGCTGCAGGTTGGCCAGACGGGGTTGCGCCGCCCTCAGCACGCGTTGATCAGCCGATTTCAGCGCAGCAATCAGCGGCTCCACACTACCCGTCAGTTGCGCCTGTTGCTGGGCCAATCGCACGGCGGATTCGATGTCAACGACCAAATTTTCATCGCGTGAACGCGAAAGGCTCTGCATCAGCTCTTCAAGCTGTGTGCGCTGCAAGGTCGCCTCGGTCAGCTTGGCTTCGTTCACAGCCGCCCGGGCGGCTGTTTCGCGCGACAAATCGGACGCTTGCCGCGCAAGACCGCGTGCTTCAATGGCTTGTGCGGCGGTGTCGGCGCTTTGCCGCGCCAATTGTTCCTGGATCGAACTCAGCCGCTGCCACAAGAGGGCGCTGAAGAACAATGCCAGAACGATGGCCACCACCAAAAACAGCAACACAGCCCGTGGCAATTGCACCGTATTGGCCGCCACCCCTGTGGAATTACCCGAAACAGCCACAGGCACGCCAGGTTCAGCGGAATCTGCGGGCCTCGGTTCAGGATTCATCTGGTGGATTCTATCGACGCGACCACATCCGGCAGGGCGGGACGTGACTCCCAAACAACACCAAATCCGCACGCCCTGGCGCGTTCTGCAATGCGCGGGTGCGTGCACAGGGCCCGCGACCCTTCCCAGCTTTGTCCAGGAAACGCAGCGACCAGATTTGCAATTGCTTCACTGCTGCTGAATAACCAGACCAAGTCACGGGAAATAGGAGCGCTGGTCCAGCGTTTCACTTCAATTGCCTGGGTGTCGCTGAATTCTGGCTTCCCGCGCTGGTAGGCCACGCAATATTCGACGGCAACGCCAGCGTCGGTCAACTGGCCAGACAACCAGTCGCGACCTGCTCCGGTGGTGGCATCGTCGCCTGCCGAAACGCCTGATCCGCGAACAATCAGCACTTTTCCGCCAGGTCGGACCTGGTCGCGCACTTGCAGCCAAAGGGATTCAGAATCGAACTGCGCCGACACTGCGGCAGGTGAATCGATCGCGTCCGGCGCGACACCCTGCGCCAGCAGGGCCTGCCGCGTGCCCGGGCCGGCGGCCCAGGCCCTGGCTGTCGCGTTGCCCCAGCCTTGGACGGCCGTTGGCGCGTTGGAGAAAAACCCATTGACGGCGTTGGCGCTGACAAACATCACCGAATGGAACTGCGACAGCCGCTCCCAACACCGCGCAATCGGCACAGGATCAGGCGCTGCCCGGATGACGATCAACGGCAACAAGACCACTTCATGCCCCGCTCCGCGCAGCCCTTGAGCCCAAAACAGTGCGTCACCTTCCGGTCGCGTGACCACGACACGCATTCAGTTGTTCTTTTCTGCGACGACCGCACCGGCCGCAACCAGATCGGCGGCAACGCGGCGTCCAAGTTCTTCTGCGCCGGCCGCATCCACCACAGGGCGGGAAAGCAAGGCGCGAACCAGTGCGCGCGGATGTGGCTGCCCTGCATCCCATTCAGCCTGCCCCCAAGCGGCCTCCAATTGAAGCTGGCTGCCATGCCAAATGGCATGCGCCGCAAGCGGCATGGAACAGCTGCCGCCCAATGCCCGGCTCACAGCGCGCTCTGCGGTTACAGACAACCAGGTCGCGCGGTCACTCAATGGACCCAGCGCTGCCATCAAGTCGGCGCGCTCAGACAAAATTTCAATACCCAGCGCACCCTGCCCGGCCGCTGGCAACATGTCACCAACTTCAAAAAAACTGGCGATGCGACGCGCGAGACCCAGGCGCACGAGACCGGCTGCGGCAAGCACAATCGCGGCATAGTGCCCTTCATCGAGCTTGCGCAAGCGGGTATCCAGATTGCCGCGCAGGGGTTCGATCTTCAAATCTGGCCGCAACGCTTTCAACAGCACCGTACGGCGCAGGCTGGAGGTTCCCACAATCGCACCCTGTGGCAACTGTGAAAGGGCTGTGTAGTGGTTGGAAACCAGGGCATCGCGGGGATCCTCCCGCTGCATCACGCAAGCCAAGGCAAACCCGTCAGGCAAATCCATGGGGACATCCTTGAGCGAGTGAACAGCCAGATCGGCGCGCCCCTCCTCCAGCGCCAGCTCCAGCTCCTTGACGAACAGGCCTTTGCCGCCAACCTTGCTCAGGGAGCGGTCCAGAATCTGGTCGCCTTTGGTCGTCATGCCCAGCAGGGTGACAACGTGTCCGCGACGCTCCAGCAAGTCTTTGACGTGCCCGGCCTGCCACAACGCCAGGCGGCTTTCACGGGTCGCAATGACCCAGGGTCTGGCGTCGTGTTCAGCAGGATTGGCGGATGTACTCAATGGAAAACCCAAAAGGATGGCCGGCAACAGGTCCGGCGGGTGGCAACGCAAGGTCGGGAATGCTAGCATGGCCCATGGCAAAACTGCGTCCCTCCACCCATACAGAAGCTCCGCTGATCGAGGACATCCGCCTGCTGGGCCGGCTCTTGGGCGACGCCCTCCGCGCGCAAGAAGGTGTGCCGACTTTTGACCTGATTGAACGCATCCGCAAATTGTCCGTCGCCTTCCGCCACAATGCGGACGCCGCAGCCGACCGGCAGATGAAAAAACTGCTCAAAAGCCTCAAGTCGGGGCAGGCGGTGAGCGTGATCCGGGCGTTCACCTACTTCAGCCATCTGGCCAACCTGGCGGAAGACCAACACCACATCCGAAGGCGCGAAGTCCATGAGCGCGCCGGGCACGCGCAAGTCGGCAGCATCGAGGTCAGCCTGCGGCGCTGCAAAGCGGCCGGGATCGGCTCCAAATCGATCGCAGCCTGCCTTGCAGGTGCTCACCTGTCTCCGGTGCTCACGGCGCACCCCACTGAAGTGCAGCGCAAGAGCATTCTGGACGCCGAGCGCGACATCGCCCGTTTGCTGGCACTGCGCGACGGTCTGCGGGAACGAATGAGCCGCGGGCAAGGCGCCAAAGACGTGCTGGCGCCAATTGAACTGCAAGCCAATGAGGCTCAACTCGGGGCCAGGGTGGTGCAATTGTGGCAAACACGCCTGCTTCGGTTCACCAAGTTGACGGTTGCCGACGAAATTGAAAATGCACTGAGTTATTACCAGTCCACGTTCCTGCAGGAAATTCCAAAACTG
Organism: Rhodoferax sp.; assembly: GCA_031373455.1. Classification (GTDB taxonomy): domain Bacteria; phylum Pseudomonadota; class Gammaproteobacteria; order Burkholderiales; family Burkholderiaceae_C; genus JANYCG01. The sequence continues at coordinate 5,892 of JANMMR010000046.1, read as the reverse complement.
TATGCCGAGCTTGAGGAACGGCTGGACGGCCTTGAGGTGCACAGTTTTTTGCGAATGGGCCAATGGATTGGCGGCGACCGCGACGGCAACCCGTTCGTCACCGCTGAAACGCTCGAATACGCTTTTCGCCGCCAGGCCGAGACCGTGCTGCGGCATTACCTTACTGAAGTCCACAAGCTGGGCGCTGAACTGTCGATGTCCACCTTGCTGGTGGATCGCACGTCGGACATGGCAAACCTGGCCGAAAAATCGCCCGACACCAGCCAACACCGCCAGGATGAACCCTATCGCCGCGCGTTGACCGGCATTTACGCCCGGCTGGCCGCAACCTTGAAGGAAACCACCGGAACCGACGCCGCCCGGCATGCCGTGGCGCCGCAAAATGCCTATGCACGTCCCCAGGAGTTCAGCGACGACCTGCGCGTGATTGACTCCTCCCTGGCGGCACACCATGGCTCGGCCATGGCCTCCCAGCGCCTGCGCCCGCTGATGCGTGCCGTCAAGGTATTTGGTTTCCATCTTGCCACCGTGGACTTGCGGCAAAGCTCCGACAAACACCAGGAAGTGGTCGCCGAACTTCTCGCGCATGCCCGGCTTTCGCCACATTACGCCGATCTGGCCGAAGGCGCCAAGTGCGACTTGCTGTTGACCCTGTTGAACGATGCTCGCCCGGTGCGCGTAAGGGGCGCCGCCTACAGCGCATTGGCGCAAAGCGAGCTTGCGATTTTTGAGACCGCCCGGCTCACGCTCGCGCGTTTTGGTCCCGCAAGCTTGCGCCATTACATCATCAGCCACACCGAAACCGTAAGCGACCTGCTGGAAGTTTTGCTGCTGCAAAAAGAGACCGGCCTGATGCGGGGCCTTCTTCGAGAAGATGCTCAAAACGACTTGATCGTGGTGCCGCTGTTTGAAACCATCGAAGACCTGCGCAACGCGGCTGGCATCATGCAGGATTTTTACGCCCTGCCTGGCATTCACGCAATGGTGGCGCGCAGCGGCCGCGAGCAGGACATCATGCTGGGCTACTCCGACAGCAACAAGGACGGCGGCATTTTCACCAGCAATTGGGAGTTGTACCGGGCGGAGATTGCGCTGGCTGCGTTGTTTGACGCCCTGCCGGGTGGCATTCGCCTGCGCATGTTTCACGGCCGCGGTGGCACAGTCGGGCGCGGCGGCGGCCCCAGTTACCAGGCCATCCTGGCGCAACCGCCGGGCACCGTGCGCGGGCAAATCCGGCTGACCGAACAAGGCGAGGTGATTGGCTCCAAATACGCCAACCCGGAAATCGGCCGGCGCAATCTGGAAACCCTGGTTGCGGCCACCGTGGAGGCCACCCTGCTTCAGGCCACCCAGGCCGCCAGGCCGGAGTTCCTGGAAGCTGCAGCGCTTTTGTCGGACTTCAGCATGAAAGCCTACCGCCGACTGATTTACGAAACCCCGGGTTTCACCGACTACTTTTTCGAGTCCACGCCGATTCGAGAAATTGCCCAGCTCAATATCGGTTCGCGCCCGGCGTCGCGCAAGAACTCGCAAATGATCGAAGATTTGCGCGCCATCCCCTGGGGTTTCAGCTGGGGCCAGTGCCGCGTGACTTTGCCCGGGTGGTTTGGTTTTGGCAGCGCGGTGGCCCGCTACCTGGCGCAAGGGACACCGTCAACACCCGCGCAAAAACGCAAGTTATTGCAAAAAATGCACCGGGAGTGGCCGTTTTTCCGCACGCTGCTGTCCAACATGGACATGGTTTTGGCCAAAAGTGACTTGGCGTTGGCATCCATTTATTCCGAGCTGGTTAACGATAAAAAACTGCGCCGGAAGATATTCACTGAACTCGAAGCCGAGTGGCAACGCACTGTGGAAGCACTGGGCTTCATCACCGGCAGCAAAACACGCCTGGCCGACAACGCCGCCTTGCAGCGCTCGATTCGCCACCGCTTTCCCTATGTCGACCCGCTGCACCACCTGCAAGTCGAGCTGGTTCGCCGTTACCGCGCCGGGCAGACCGACGACATGGTGCAACGCGGCATCCACATCTCCATCAACGGCATCGCGGCAGCGCTTCGCAACACCGGTTGACGTCAAACTGAAATCGCGTCACGCACGGCAGCCACTTGCCGGCGCGACACAAAGAGCAATTCTTCAACACCCGCAAGGCGCACGGCCCAGCCATCACCTTCCTGCGGGTCGCTGAATTTTTCCAGCGCCCGCACCGCGCTGCGGGCGATCAGGGCATTGCGGTGGATGCGCATCAAATGGCGCGGGTATTTTTCTTCCAGTTCGCTCAGGGCGCCGTCGAGCAGGTAACTTTTGTCCGCTGTTCTCACGGTGACGTACTTGAGCTCCGCCTTCAGGTAAAGAACCTGGGTCAACGGCACGCGCACCGTGCGGCCACGCTCCTGGATGATCAGCACCTCTTCCGGGGCACCCGGATCGATCGCCCGCACATAGGCTCTGGAACGCTCGACCTTGAGCAGTGCCATTTGAAGGCGCTCAAGCCGCACCGGCTTGGTCAGGTAATCCACGGCTTCCAGTTCAAAAGCCTGCAGGGCGTGCCCGGCATGCGCGGTGACAAACACCACGGCTGGCGCGTCGGCCAGTTCGCGAATGGTTTTGGCCAGCGTCAAGCCGTCTGCGCCGGGCATATGGATGTCCAGCAGTGCGAGATCAAAACCCTGGCGACGCAGCGCCTCAACCGCGCGCGTGGCGTTGGACGCCTCGACCACTTCCGTCACACCTGGCGCTTTGCAATCGCCCAGCAAGGTGCGCAGGCGCGAGCGTGCCAGTGCCTCGTCATCAACCACCAGAACACGCAATGTCATAGGGCAAACACCTCAGCTGGAACACACTGGGCCGGATTCACACCGGAACCTCAATCCGCACCTGAAAAATCCCGTCTTTCAGGCCGCACTGGAAGCGGCCTTGCACGTCGTGCATCAGGTTCAGGCGCGCCCGCACGTTCTCCAGTGCCACACCATGCCCGCGCTCGCCCTGCCCCTGCGGCACGGTATTGGTGACCTTGATGACCACGACCGAACCCCGCCGCTGGGTTGAAACCCGCACTGTGGCGCCCGTGTCGCTGGGCTCCACGCCGTGGCGCACCGCGTTTTCCACCAGAGGCTGCAACAGCAACGGCGGCAGACGCGCGGCATCGGCCTTGGAGTCGATCGACCACTCCACGCGCAAGCGGTCGCCAAACCGGATTTCCTCGATGGCCAGGTAACGTTTGGCCAAGGCCACTTCTTCAGACAAGGTCACGGCCTCGCCCTGGTCCATCAAGGCATGGCGAAACAGGTCACTCAGGTCCTCCAGCAGCGCCTCGGCTTTGGCCGGCTCGGCGCGCACCAGTGCGATGGCGCTGTTGAGCGTGTTGAACAGGAAATGCGGCCGGATGCGCGACTGCAACTCCAGCAGGCGCGCCGAAGTGGTGGCGGGCGCCATGCCCCGCGCCCGCCAAACCAGCGCCGCCACCAGCGCGCCCGCCAGGATGGCGCCTGTGAACCCGCTGGCAACCCAGGGTGCCGGCGGTGCCATGCCCACCAGCACCAGAAGCCAGCAACCATAAAGCCCGGCCAGCGCACCAAGCAGGACGCCGGCAATCACCTGGGATTGAACACGGAGTTTGGCCAGCACGCGTTTGAGGCTGCACGCCACGATCAACCACAGCAGTGCGGAGGGCAAAGCCCCGCCCGTCAACATGGAAGTGCGCGTCAGCCACTCAAGAATGCTGCCGGCGCCGTACATGGCACCAACCGCCACAACCGCTTCGACAAACAACACCGCCCGCAGGATCACCCCGACATGGCAGGCGTCAAACACCAGGCGCTGGCGCTCGAGGTCCGCCGCCACACTGGCCGGGGCCTCGGGGGGCAACTCGGGGAACACCGATAATAGTTGCGAGTCTTGCATGGGTTTTGCTGGATGATCGCCGATTATTCGCGATTCCCCGGCCAATTCCCTGGCAGATGTCCTCAACGGGTGGCCAGGCAGCCCGCCGTTGCCTGTGACCCTCCATTCGCCCTTGCACCCGCCGCCGGCATTAGCCTTTGTATTTAGCCCCTGTACCTTGCACCATGTCTGATCAACCGATTGCCAACCAGTTCGACAAAAAATCCCAGGCCTGGTCGGCACTGTTCTCCGAGCCGATGAGCGACCTCGTCAAGCGTTACACCTCCAGCGTTTTTTTTGACAAACGCCTGTGGCAGGTCGACATCGAAGGTTCACTCGCCCACGCCGCCATGTTGCAACAGCAGGGCATCATCAGTGCGGACGACCACGCCAGCATCCAGCGCGGCATGGCGCAAGTCAAGGCAGAAATCGAATCGGGCCAGTTTGAGTGGAAGCTGGACCTCGAAGACGTGCACCTGAATATCGAAGCGCGCTTGACCGAGATCGTCGGCCTGGCCGGCAAACGCCTGCACACCGGCCGCTCCCGCAACGACCAGGTTGCCACCGACGTGCGCCTGTGGCTGCGCGGCGAGATTGACCTGATTGCCGATTTACTCACCGGCCTGCAAAAAGCGCTGCTGGAAGTTGCCGCCAAAAATGCCGACGTCATCCTGCCCGGCTTTACCCACCTGCAAGTGGCGCAGCCGGTGAGTTTTGGCCACCACATGCTGGCCTACGTGGAGATGTTCTCGCGCGACGCGGCGCGCCTGCGGGACGTGCGCCAACGCGTCAACTGGCTGCCGCTGGGCGCTGCTGCGCTGGCCGGCACCAGTTACCCGCTGGACCGCGCCATGGTCGCCAAAACGCTGGGCATGGTGGACGCAGCGGGTTTGCCGCAGGTCTGCCAGAACAGCCTCGATGCAGTGAGTGACCGCGACTTCGCCATCGAATTCACGGCCGCCGCCAGCCTGTGCATGGTGCACGTGAGCCGCCTCTCGGAAGAGTTGATCCTGTGGATGAGCCAGAACTACGGTTTCATCCGCATCGCCGACCGCTTCACCACCGGCAGCTCCATCATGCCGCAGAAGAAAAACCCCGACGTGCCCGAGCTCGCCCGGGGAAAGACTGGCCGCGTGGTGGGCCACCTGGTGGGCCTCATCACGCTGATGAAGGGCCAGCCACTGGCCTACAACAAGGACAACCAGGAAGACAAAGAGCCGCTGTTTGACACGGTCGACACGCTCAAGGACACCCTGCGCATCTTTGCCGAGATGATCGGCGGGCAGGCCAACCCGGCCACCGGGAAAAACGAAGGCGGCATTGAAGTCAACGCGGGCGCCATGGAACAGGCAGCGCTCAAGGGTTACGCCACGGCGACCGATCTGGCCGACTATCTGGTTAAAAAAGGCCTGCCATTTCGCGATGCGCATGAAACCGTGGCCCATGCCGTGAAGGCGGCGCAGAGCCAAGGCCTGGATCTGTCGGCCTTGCCGCTGGCACAACTCCAAATGTTCAACGCGTCCATCGAGAATGACGTGTTCGAGGTTCTCAGCCTGCGCGGCAGCCTCCATTCACGGCGCACACTGGGCGGAACGGCGCCCGACCAGGTGCGTGCGCAAATTCAGGGGCACCGTGCGCGGTTGGGCTAGATTTAAAATAATTTTTTATCAGATTATTTACTGTAGTTTTAAGCCTGTAAAGTCACGAATTTATTGAATTTTTAGCTATTATTATTGATATAATTTTGTATATTATTTAATCCAGTTTAAATATAAAATACATTATAAACAGAGTTTCTATCCGTCTGCGAATAATTCGACCGGTGATACCTGAAGGTAAACCCGTCAAGCCGCATCCGCTTTGCGCCTCGTCAGCCACAACCACACCACCGCCAGCGCCATGGCAGCGTAGTTCACCGTGGCAAACCAGGGCGTGTTCCAGGCGATCCCGTCAAACCCGCGCTGCGTGATCGGGTAAAAAATCGGTACCGGGTAAAACGCGCTGGAATGC
>JANMMR010000040.1:0-14597 GCA_031373455.1 Rhodoferax sp. | reverse complement strand
GCTCCCGAGGAAAACGCGGCCCCCTCGGGGGGCAGAGAGCCACACGCAGTGGGCGACCGTGGGGGCCACATTTTCCGAAGGGCCGCTCCCGAGGAAAACGCGGCCCCCTCGGGGGGCAGGGAGCCACACGCAGTGGGCGACCGTGGGGGCGACATTCAGGCTTCTTCTGACCAACAATAGCCGTCACGCGCAATCATCGCGCTGGATGCGCTGGGGCCCCAGGTGCCCGAGTTGTAGAGGCGCGGGCCTTGCGCATCGGCGGCCCAATGGTCGAGGATGGGTTCAACCCAGCGCCAGGCTTCCTCCAGCTCGTCGGCCCCCACAAACAGGTTCAGCCGGCCAACGATCACGTCCAGCAACAGGCGTTCGTATGCGCCGACCCGATTGGCGCCAAAACGTTTGTCGAAATCCAAGTCCAACTGCACCGGCGCCAGCGCATTCGAATTGCGCCGGTTGTCCTGGCCCTGCGCCAGCAAATGCAGTTCAAGGCCGTCTTTGGGCTGCAGGTTGATCACCAGAGAATTGACGGCGTTGCCCGGAAAATTGAAGATCGCATGGGGCGTGGGCCGAAAATTGACTTCAATGTGCGCTTCGCGCCCGGCCAGGCGTTTGCCGGTGCGGATGTAAAACGGCACGCCGGCCCAGCGCCAGTTTGAAATCTCGGTGCGCAGGGCCACAAATGTCTCGGTGTTGCTGTGGGATGCCACACCTTCTTCCTGGCGGTACGCCGGGACCGCCGTGCCGCCAACCGTGCCAGCGGCGTATTGCCCGCGTATGACGTCCTGCTTCAAGGTCTCCGGGGTCCAGGCTTTGAGCGAGCGCAGCACCTTGAGTTTTTCATCACGGATGGCGTCGGCATGTGAGTTGATCGGCGGCTCCATGGCGATGGCGCACAGGAGTTGCAGCGCGTGGTTTTGCACCATGTCGCGCAGGGCGCCGGTGTTTTCGTAAAACGCACCGCGTTTCTCCACGCCCAGTTCTTCGGCGATGGTGATCTGGATGTTGGCAATGTGTTCGCGCCGCCACAGGGGCTCAAACAGCGCGTTGCCAAAACGCAGGGCAAACAGGTTCTGCACCGCTGGTTTGCCCAGGTAATGGTCTATGCGGAAGATCTGCCTTTCGCTGAAAAGCGAACGCACCGTCTGGTTGATGGCGCGGTTCGAAGCCAGGTCGTGGCCCAGCGGTTTCTCCAGCACCACGCGGATGTTCGGGGCGTTCAGGCCGGCGGCTGCCAACTGTTCACACACGGTGGTGAACAGGGCTGGCGCCGTGGCCACGTACATCACCACGGTATCGGCACTGCGGGACTTCAAGAGCGCTGCCAGCGCGGCGTAATCGTCGGGGCGGGACAGGTCCATGCGGACAAAATCCAGCAAGTCGGCAAAGCGCGTGAATTCCTCGGCACTGGGGCGTTTGTCCAGTTCAACCTGGTCAAATCGGGCCTTGATGCGGGCGCGGTATTGGTCGGCGCTTAAACCCTCCCGCCCCACGCCGATGATGCGACCCTGGCCTGGCAAGGTGCCGTGCCGGAACGCCTGAAAAAGGGCTGGCATGAGTTTGCGCCAAGCCAGATCGCCGGTGCCGCCAAAAAGAACTAAATCGAAGCTCATGGTGATTCAAAAATGGCTGTGAACAAGCGTCAATGTAACTTAGTTTCATAAAAATGTCACGGCGCGGCCGAATTTTCTTCCGAATCAAATCATGCAGTCGCCTTGCCCGCCCCACGTTTTCCCTAATGAGTGGCGTTATGAATACTTTTATACTGGATTAGCCCTTTAGCCCTTCGTAATTGAATTACTTTGACACCCCACTTCTTGCAAAACATCTCCCGAATCTGCTTGACGGTGCTTGCCGGATTGGGCGTCGCATTGCCAGCGTGGAGCCAGCAAATCAGCATGATTTGCTCAACCCAGGCAGAGCATTGCAGCCTGATCGCCACCGTTTTTGCCCGCTCGTCGGGCATCAAGGTCAGCTTTGTGCACAAAGGTTCCGGTGAAGCGCAAGCCCAGCTCAACGCCGAACGCGCCAACCCGAAAACCGACATCTGGTTTGGCGGCACGGGCGACCCCCACCTTCAGGCGGCCGAAAATGGCCTGACGCTGGAGTACAAATCACCGTCCTTGCCTTTGTTGCACGAATGGGCCCAGCAACAAGCCAAGGCATCCGGCTATAAAACGGTTGGTATTTATTCGGGGCCTTTGGGCATCAGTTGGAACACCGAGCAACTGGCCAAGCGCCAATGGCCCGCGCCCAAGTGCTGGAAGGACCTTCTCAACCCGATTTACAAAGGCGAAATTCAGGCGCCCAACCCGAATACCTCGGGCACGGCTTACACCCAAATCGCCACCCTGGTGCAATTGATGGGCGAAGACAAGGCTTTTGAATACCTGAAGGTCTTGCATAAAAACATCAGCCAGTACACGCGTTCGGGCGCAGCGCCAGTCAAAAACGCGGCACGAGGCGAAGCCGTGATCGGCTTGGCCTTTGCGCACGAAGCGCCGGTTGAAGCCGCCAGTGGCTTCCCGGTGGTGGCGGTGTTTCCCTGTGAGGGCACCGGCGCAGAGATCGGCTCAATGAGCCTGATCAAAGGTGGTCGCAACCTGGAGGCGGCGAAGAAGTTCTACGAATTTGCCTTGACCCCGGCTGCACAGGAACTGGGGGTGGCGGCAAAACAATTCCAGATTCCCTCCAACAAAGCCGCGAAACTCGACGAGCGCATGCCGGATGTGAAAAAAGCCAGGTTGATCAACTACGACTACGTGAAATACGGCAGCAGCATCGAGCGCAAACGCCTGATCGAGCGATGGGAAAAAGACATCAACGGCAGCCCGAAATCCTGATACCGGCGCGTTCACAACAACCCCGCTTGATCCTTCTGACTCGCTGATTCCCTTGCCCGACTTGAATTTTGAAACCAACACCATGACACTGAAAACCTTCCGACACATCGCAGGCGCATTGGCCTTGACTGGCGCCTGCAGCGCTTTTGGCCAGCAGATCAACATCATCTGTTCGGTGCAGGCCGAACACTGCAACATGATCTCGACCGTGTACGCCCGGGTTACCGGGGTCAAGGTCAATCTGTCGATGAAAGGCTCCGGCGAAGCGCTGGCCCAATTGATCGCGGAAAAGGACAACCCCAAGACCGACATCTGGTACGGCGGCACGGGCGATCCGCACCTGCAGGCGGCGGAAATGGGCCTCTCGCTGGAGTACAAATCCCCCACCTTGCCGCAGCTCTACCCATGGGCGCAACAGCAGGCGCAACAGGCCGGTTTCAAAACGGTTGGCATTTACACGGGCCCCTTGGGTTTTGGCTACAACCCCGAGCTGTTGGCAAAGAAAAAACTGGCTGTTCCCAAATCCTGGGCCGACTTGCTCAAGCCGGAACTCAAGGGCGATATCCAAGTGGCCAACCCGGCCTCCAGTGGCACGGCGTACACCATGGTTGCCACTCTGGTGCAGTTGATGGGTGAAGACAAGGCCTTCGAGTACATGAAACAACTGCACAAAAACATCAGCCAGTACACGCGCAGCGGAACCGGGCCTATCAAGGCGGTGGCCCGCGGCGAAACGGCGGTGTCGATCAGTTTTGTGCACGATGGCCCCGGCGAAAAAATGCAGGGTTTCCCGGTTGAAACCATCACCCCGGCCGAGGGAACCGGCGCAGAAATCGGTTCGATGACCATCATCAAAGGTGCGCGCAACCTGGAGCTGGCGAAAAAGTTTTACGAATGGGCGCTGACGCCTGGCGCCCAGGAAATGGCGGCCGCCGCCAAGCAGTTTCAACTGCCGTCCAACAAGGCCACCAAGGTTGATCCACGTATTCCCGACTTCAAGAAAATCAAATTCATCGACTACGACTACGCGAAATATGGCGCCTCGGCCGAGCGCCGTCGCCTGATCGCCAAGTGGGAGAAGGAAGTCAATTCCCTTCCCCGCTGATGGCCGGTTGGGCTCAGTGATGCGCCAGGACACCAACCGGGCCGTGCGGGCCTGGCTCGTCGTCGGCCTGCTGGCGTACCTGGCCTTGCCGTGGTATGCCATCCAGGACACCGCCTGGTACAGCGTGTTGCCGCAGGTTCTGGGCGGCCCGGAAACCGCCAGCGGCGCGGTGCAGGCCCTCCTGCATGGCCGCAAATGGTTGTTCCTCGGTTTGATCGGTCTCGTGATTGCGGCTTCCGGTGTATCGATGCCGCCCGGCAAACAGCAGGCCAACTGGCTACTCACTGGTGGGCTGGTCGGCCTTGTGGGTCTGACTGGCAGCGCCTTCCTGATCGGCTCCAAAGGGTGGGCCTTTGAGGTGCTGAATGCCCAATTTGGCGCGCTGGCGGTGAATCAGTTTGGCGTCGGGATGGGCGCGTTTGTCGCGCTTCTCTCGTTGCTGGTCATCACGGCATTTGGTCTGGCGCGAAAGGGTTTCTTCAAGGGTGACCTGTTTGTGGCTTCCGCCGTGTTGGGTGCGGCTGCCATGCTCGCACTGTTCATTGCCTACCCGGTCGTCAAGTCCCTGCACAGCGCTTTTCTGGGTGAAGACGGGCAATGGTCGATCACGGCGCTGGCCAGCCGCATCGGCAACGAGCGAATCTGGGGGCTGAACTGTCTGGTCGGCGGCGTGCGTTGTGGCGTGGCCTGGAATACCCTGTTTCTGGCCCTGTTGACCGCCACCGGGACCACTGTGATGGGCACCATGATGGCCCTACTGGCCGAGCGGGGCTCCGGCCCCCGCTTGCAGACGCCCTTGCGGGTGGTGGCATTGCTACCGATCATCACGCCGCCATTTGTTGTCGGGCTGGGGCTCATTTTGCTGTTTGGGCGCGCGGGTGTGGTGAACCAATTGCTGGAATGGGGCTTTGGCATCACGCCCACGCGTTGGTTTTATGGCGCCCTGGGCGTGTGGGTGGCGCAAATGTTTGCGTTCACCCCGATCGCCTTCATGATCATGCGGGGGGTTGTTCAGGGAGTGTCTCCCAGCCTGGAGGAAGCCGCACAAACACTGCGCGCCTCCCGCCGTGCGACCTTTTTCAGCGTGACCCTGCCGCTTCTCAAGCCGGGCCTTGCCAACGCGTTTTTGGTGGGCTTCATTGAAAGCATCGCGGATTTTGGCAACCCGATCGTTGTTGGCGGCCAATTTGCTGTGTTGTCCACCGACATTTTCTTTGCGATTGTGGGCGCCCAATACGACCAAGGGCGTGCAGCCTCGTTGGCCTGGATCCTGACCTTGTTTGCCCTGGCTGTTTTCGCGCTCCAACGCGGCCTTCTCGGGCGGCAAAACTACACCACGGTGAGCGGCAAAGGAGACTCCGGCGTCGCGATGCCCTTGCCAGAAAGTGTGCGCCGCACCGTCAATGCGGTGGTCTACCCCTGGCTGGCGTTCACCCTGGTGGTTTATCTTTTTGCGTTTGCGGGCGGTTTTGTGCAAACCTGGGGACGTGATTACACCTTGACGCTGAACCACTTCCGTACCGCCTTCGCACTTGAGTGGGGCCAGCATGGGCTGGTCTGGGCCGGCACTGCCTGGAATTCCTTGATCACCACGGTCAAGCTGGCAGGGCTGTCCGCACCCATGACGGCGGCTGCCGGCTTGCTCATCGCCTATTTGCTGGCGCGGGTGGAGTTTCGCGGCCGCGTCCTGTTCGAGTTTGTCGCGCTGTTGGCGTTTGCCATTCCGGGCACCGTGCTGGGGGTGAGTTACATCCTGGCTTTCAACGTGCCGCCCGTTGAGCTCACTGGCACCGGGCTCATCATCGTGTTGTGCTTCATGTTCCGCAATCTGCCGGTGGGCGTGCGCGCGGGCACGGCGGCATTCAAGCAGCTGGACAAATCGCTCGACGAAGCCTCCTTGATGTTGCGTGCATCAACGGTGCAGACTTTGCGTCACGTCGTGTTGCCGCTGCTCAAGCCTGCCCTTGTGGCAGCCCTGGTGTATAGCTTTGTTCGCGGCATGACAACCGTGAGCGCCGTGATCTTTCTCGTCACGGCAGAGAATGACCTCGCCACAACCTACATCATCGGCCGGGTGGGCAATGGCGACTACGGTGTGGCGCTGGCCTACTGCACGGTGTTGATCATCCTGATGTCACTGGCCATCGCCTTGATCCAGTTTTTGGTCGGAGAGCGCAAGCTGGGACGCCGCCAGGCGGTTGTTCCACCGGGTGCGATTGCAGCGCATTGAGGAACCTCAGCATGAACCACGGCGTGGAATTCAAAAACATCTCCAAGCGTTACGGCGACGACTCGCAGGCGGCGCTCGCGGTCAATGACGTGAGTTTTGAAATTGCCAAAGGCACCTTGACCACCATTCTGGGGCCGTCTGGTTGCGGCAAGACGACGACACTGCGCATGATTGCCGGGCTGGAGTCGCCGACCTCCGGACGCATCATCATGGACGGGAAAGACGTCACGACGCTGGGGCCGGCCGACCGCAATGTGAGCATGATGTTCCAGAGTTATGCCTTGTTTCCGCACATGAACGTGATTGAAAACGTCGGTTACGGCTTGAAGATGTCCGGCGTTGGCAAGGACCAAACCCGCCAGCGGGCCAGCCAGGCGCTCGGCAATGTCGGCCTCACGGGTTATGACGACCGCCTGCCCAGCGAACTTTCGGGTGGGCAGCAGCAACGGGTTGCCCTGGCCCGTGCGCTGGTGCTTGAGCCGGCCTTGCTGCTGTTTGACGAACCCTTGAGCAACTTGGACGCGCGCTTGCGCCGTGAAATGCGCGAAGAAATCCGCTCGCTGCAGCTGCGCCTGGGCCTGACCGTGGCCTATGTGACGCACGACCAAAGCGAGGCACTGGCGGTGAGTGACCAGATCATCGTGATGCATGAAGGCCGCATCGCACAACGCGGAACCCCACAGGAGCTGTACGAGCGCCCTTCCAGTGAATTTGTAGCGGGTTTCATGGGTGAGGCCATGTTGTTTCCAGCTGTGTCTGACGCCAACGGAAGGGTTCAACTGGGGCCGTTGCAGTTCAATCCGCGCCAAGCGGTTCGTGCGGGTGCGGTGAAGGTGGCCGTGCGGCCTGAAGCATGGCAAATTCACCGCAACAACCATGCCGCTTTTGCGGTGGTCAAAGGCATCCTGCGAAAAGCCGCGTACCTTGGCAGTTTCTACGAATACACGTTTGACACCGAGCTGGGAAACCTTTTTGTGGTCTCGCCGGACTTGACCCATGTCCTGTTGCCGGGCAGTGAAGTCGGACTCTCGTTGGCCGAACATGGCGTATCCGTGGTCCGGGCCGATTAGGCCATCTGTCCCGACTCGGCCCGGCTGCGCCGCCGTCGCAGGATAATTGACCCATGAAAACCTCTGCCATGAACCAACCCGTCCTGGACCAACTGAGCGCCCTGAAGCAATTCACGATCGTGGTTGCCGACACCGGCGACTTCAAGCAAATGGCCGCTTTCCAGCCGAAAGACGCAACCACCAATCCCTCGCTGATCCTCAAAGCGGTGCAAAAGGCCGACTACGAACCCTTGCTCAAGGAGACGGTGGCCAAATTCCGCAAGCGCCCGGTCGACGAAATCATGGACCGCCTGCTGGTGCGTTTTGGGTGCGAAATTCTGCAGTTGATCCCTGGCCGGGTGTCCACGGAAGTTGATGCGCGCCTGAGTTTTGACACGGGTGCGTCGGTCGCCCGCGCCGAGCGCATCATTGAGCTTTACCAGGCCGAGGGTGTTCACGTTGACCGTGTGTTGATCAAAGTGGCGGCAACCTGGGAGGGCATCGCTGCTGCCGAGATACTCGAGCGCCGTGGCATTCACACCAACCTCACGTTGCTGTTTTCGTTTTGCCAGGCGGTTGCCTGTGCGCAGGCGAAGGTCCAGTTGATATCGCCTTTTGTGGGCCGCATTTACGACTGGTACAAAAAGTCGGCCAGCGCTGCATGGGTAGAGGCCGACAACGCCGGCGCCAACGACCCCGGCGTGAAATCGGTGCAGCAGATTTTCAACCACTACAAACACTTTGGCATTGCAACCGAGGTGATGGGCGCAAGTTTTCGCAATGTGGGTCAGATCACCGCGCTGGCGGGCTGTGATCTGCTCACCATCAGCCCCGAGTTGATGGCCTCACTGGCCGGCTCAAATGCACCTTTGCCGCGCGCCCTGGATCCTCAAGCGGCCAAGGCGATGGAATTGCCAGCCGTCAATTTCGACGAAGCAGGCTTCCGGTTTGCGCTGAATGAAGATGCCATGGCCACCGACAAACTCGCCGAAGGCATTCGTGCGTTTTGCGTGGATGCGGTGAAACTCGACAAGCTGTTGCTTGCGGCCTGAGCCGCCTCTGTTGTGATGTCGCGCACCCGTTGTGATCAGACAGCCGCCTGGGCCCGGCTGTCGGCCATTGGCCAGACTTTCAAAGACCGCTTCGACCTTCGCACTGCCTTCGCGGCTGACCGTGAAAGGTTCGCCGCCTTCAGCCAGCAAGCGCCGCACCTGTTTGCCGATCTTTCAAAGAACCTCATTGATGCCGAGGTAGAAACACTGCTGTTGGCGCTGGCCCGGGAATCGGGGCTGGAAGCCCACCGCGATGCCATGTTCGCAGGCGATGTGGTGAACGCTACCGAAAACCGCCAGGTCATGCATTTTCTGTTGCGCAGCCCAGCGCCCGTTGCGGAACATGGGCCACAGCATGCGCCGGCTAAAACAGCAACGGAATTGCGCCTGGTGCACGAAACGCTGGAAGCCATGCTGGCTTATGCCGGGGAAATCCGCGCGGACGACGCCATCACCGACATCGTCAACATCGGCATCGGTGGCTCTGATCTGGGGCCGCAAATGGCCGTGCTCGCGCTGGATGGTTTCGCAATCCCGGGCAAACGCTTTCATTTCGTCTCCAACATCGACGGCCATGAGTTGACGGCCTGCCTCAAGCGCCTGAAGCCGGACAACACGCTGTTTCTGATTGCCAGCAAGACGTTCACGACCATTGAGACGATGACCAACGCGGTATCGGCCAAGGCCTGGTTCACGGCGCAGGGCGGCACCAATACGGCGCGTCATTTCGCTGCACTGACGACCAACGTTTCGGCGGCGGCTGACTTTGGCATCACCACCACGTTTGGGTTTTGGGACTGGGTGGGCGGGCGTTATTCACTGTGGTCCGCCATCGGCCTGCCCTTGGCGATTGCCATTGGCGCAGAACGCTTCCGCGAATTCCTCGCCGGTGCGCATGCCATGGACGAACACTTCAGAACCTCGGAACTGGCGCAGAACCTGCCGGTTCGGCTTGGCCTGCTGGACGTCTGGTACCGCAATTTTCTGGGTTTCACGAGCCGTTCCATCGCGCCGTATCACAGCGCCCTGCGGCGTCTGCCCGCTTATTTGCAACAGCTTGAAATGGAGAGCAATGGCAAGTCGGTAGACATGCAAGGCCACGCCTTGGCGTACCACACCTCGCCGGTTTTGTGGGGCGAGCCGGGCACCAATGGCCAACACGCCTATTTCCAGATGTTGCACCAAGGCTCTGAAGTGGTTCCGGTGGAATTCATCGCGGTCAAGCAGCCCGCGCATCAGCTCGCCAACCACCACCGCTTGCTGCTGGCGAACGTGGTAGCCCAGGCGCAGGCGCTGATGACAGGCAAGGCGGACGCCGGTGGGCATCGCAATTTCAGCGGCAACCGGCCGAGCACCTTCCTGCTCTTGGACGAATTGACACCGCAGTCTTTGGGCGCCTTGATCGCCTTGCAGGAACACCGCGTGTTTGTAAGCGGGAGCATTTGGGGCATCAACAGTTTCGACCAATGGGGCGTGGAGCTGGGCAAGGTACTGGCCAAGGATGTTGAGGCGCGCATGGTTTCCGGCGACTTGTCCGGCCTGGATGGCTCAACGGCCGGTTTGTTGAGCCGCCTGCGCGGATGAACATCGTCTTCGATTTCGGCGTGGTGCTGTTCACCTGGCAGCCTGACCGGTTTCTGCCCGATTTTTTTCCCAGCCGGGCGAGCTCACCTGAACTCGCCCGGGCCTTGGCCACAGACGTCTTCAGCCACGCCGATTGGCACGCTTTTGACCAAGGTACCCTGACTACCGGCGAAGTCGTGCAGCGCACGTCAAAACGCCTTGATCTGGATGTGCAGGTGCTCACGGGTCTGGTTGCCGCCATTCCGGATCTGTTGACACCCGTCGCAGGCACCGTTGACATCCTGGAGAGGTTGGTGCTGCGACGCCGGCTCAAGGGTGATGTCAGTTTGTACTTTCTTTCCAACATGCCGGTGCCGATCGCCCGAGTTCTGGAGCAGCGCCATCCGTTCCTGAGCGGGTTTGAAGGTGGCATTTTTTCCGGCGACGTGAAACTCGTCAAACCGCAACCGGAAATTTTTGATCTGATGCAGCAGCGCTTTGCGCTTCAGCCTGGCAAGACACTGTTCATTGACGACCTTCAGCGCAATGTTGAGGCTGCCCGCACGTGCGGCTGGAACGCCGTGCAGTTTGTATCACCGGACCAGCTGCACCAGCATCTTGCGCGATTGCTGTAGCGTCATTCGGGGAAACTCTCTTTTAAGGCAAATGCTGGTGGCTATCAAAAAGCTAGCATAATGGCGGCAACATAAAAATGGCCAGCCGCAGGCTGGCTCGGCCCGAGCCTTGGAGACTTGATGAAATCCCTTGAATCGATGGCGCCCAAAATCAGCTATGCACTGCTGGCAGCATTTCTGCTGGCCATGGCCTTTCGCAGCCAGAACGACACCACGATTGCGCTGGTCGCCTGCTCCCTGCTGATGTTTGCTTTCTGCTGGGCCAATGCCACCCACCTGCTAGGTGCCAAACCGGCCTTCAAGTTTGTGGTGATTGCGGTCAGCCTCGGTTGGTTTGCCGAACAAATGGGGTCCTCCCACGGCTGGTTTTTTGGCAGCTACACGTATACCGACGTGCTGGGCTGGCCCCTGGGAGACGTGCCCATGATCATCCCGCTCATGTGGTTTGCGCTGTGTTACGTCGGTTATGTCATCAGCAACCTCATCGTCTGGCAAAACCCGGTGTTTGTGGCGCCGTCCAGGCGCGTGGCGCTGTTCATGTCGTTTCTGGCCGCTGCCATCGTCACGGCGTATGACCTGGCAGCAGACCCGTACATGGTTTACGTGCTCAAGGCCTGGATCATGGCCAAAACCGACGGCTGGTGGTTTGGCGAAACGCTTCAAGGCTTCTTTGGCTGGATGCTGGTCAGCTTCACCATCGTGGCGCTTTTTCACCTGACAACCCCGCAGAAGGCCCTCGCCACCGACACCGGCTTCACCCGGATCGACGCCCTGTTGCCCCTGTCGATCTACGCTTTTTCCATGGTTTTCCAGATGTTCAAGGGCCACCCGGTGGAAACACGCACCGTGGCCGCGTTTGCCATGGGCATTCCCCTGCTGTGCGCGTTGGCCGGCTTGTGGCGCTGGCGCATTGGGCCGGGTGACGACCTGGTCGCGCTGGCGGCCGAAAGTGGCGTCTCCAATGACCGGCTGGCGCAAATGCAGTACCTTGCCGATCCCCTGGCCGACGACACCATCGCCAACATCCTGCGTGGGCCTGATGGCAGCTCACAACTGGCCGATGCGCCAGGCCGGGCAATGGTCACGCAACGCATTGCGCTGGTTAACCAGCAGTTCGAGCAATGGGATGTGAACCAAAATCTCGACGTGTGGCCGAGAGTGCCCGCTGGATTGCCGCCCGAATTCGTCAGCCA
This sequence comes from Rhodoferax sp., assembly GCA_031373455.1. Taxonomy (GTDB): domain Bacteria; phylum Pseudomonadota; class Gammaproteobacteria; order Burkholderiales; family Burkholderiaceae_C; genus JANYCG01. Next base: position 2,930 of record JANMMR010000040.1, on the reverse strand, counting down.
CCTGCAGAAATACCTGCACGACGGCCAAGCGATACCGCCCTGGGCCGAGCCCGCAAAAATCGAACGCGCCGAAGCGCTTTTCATGGACTACGGCGCGCTCTCGTGTTCGCTGCTGTTCTGCTCGAGCCTGCCGGAGTGTTACGTGGTGCCGGATTTGTCGGCGGTGCTGCACATTTCGGGTCAACTGGAGCAACACACCGAGTACCGCATTCGCTCCACGGCGGCGATGATTTTTCCGGTCATGATGCGTGGCGGCTTGCTGGACGCGCGAGGCAGCGGCGTCGCGCAAATCCTCAAGGTGCGGCTGATCCACGCCACCATTCGCCACCTCATCCTGCGTTGCAGCCCGGCCGAAGCGCTGGCGGCGCTGGACGACAACCGTCACAACGCGGGCCAGGGAGTAGTTGGCGCATTGCCGCAGGCCGGCCCGGCCACCATGTATGAAGCCTTGCTCACCCACGGCTGGAAAACCGGTGAAGAGGGCCTGCCGTGCAGCCAGGACGAACTGGCCTACACCTTGTTGACTTTTGGCTACGTGTTCCTGCGCAGCATGCGGCGGCTGAACCTGGGCTTGGCACCGGCCGATGAAGAAGCCTACCTGCACCTCTGGAATGTGGTGGGCCATGTGTTGGGCATCCGCCGCGAATTGATGGCCGACACCATGCCGAAGGCCGCGGCCCTGTTTGCGCAGATCCAGGCGCGGGGCTGCAAAGACGTGGTGCAGCCCGACGCGCGCCCGGCGTTGGGCGATGCGCTCATGACCACGATGGAAAACCTGATCCCCTTCAAAATCCTGAAGCCGGTCCCGGTGCTTTTCACCCGTTTTTTGTGTGGCGCCGCCAATGCCCGGGACATCGGCGTGCACGGCCGAGTCTCGTGGCTCTCCCGGGCGGTTTTCGTTGTTTTGATGCTGCTGTCGCGCTGCATCGACACTGTGGTGCGCCTGGTATTGCCCGAATTTTCGATTGCGCGCCTGTTCACCCGGGTGCTGGGTTACCATTTCATGAGCAAGGTGCTGCTCGACGAAACCCGGCCTCTGAAATTGCCGGCCCGCGTACTCAACCAGGTCAGCAGCGCCATGAACACCTGGGGCAACGATCCCAAAGCACCGCGTTGGATGAACACCTTGGAAGACAAACTCACCCGGCCCGGCGCCTGGACAGCAGGTCCGGGTGCCTGACATGAAACAGTTTTTTGAGAAACATTTGGCGTATGCAACCCGGCATATTGCTGCGTCAATGGCCCGCTGGACCCTGCTGGTGTGGCTGGTCGGCGCAGCAGGATTTGCACAAACCGCCCAGGCCATCGCACTGGACGACGCCCAGCCGGTCGTGCAAGTCTGGCCCGTGGTAACGATCCTGGACGACCCGCAGAAAACCCTCACCATCGAGCAGATTCTTCAGACCAAGCCGGCCTTCAAAGTGCCTGACACCGCCTATGGCACCTTGGGCATGCGCAAGGACGCGGTCTGGCTTCACATTCCGGTTTCCGTGCCCACTCAAGGAAGCGGTTTGTGGGTGCTGGACATCGATTACCCGCCCATCAACCGGATCGATGTTTATGCAGTTTCAGATCAAAAAATCGAGGCTCAGGGGACCATGGGCAACATGGTGGCGCGGGCCAAGAAACCGGTGGACAGCCGCGCCAACAGTTTCGGCCTGACCCTCAAACCCGGCACCAACTACGACATCTACCTGCGGGTGGAAAACAAGGGCACGATGATCCTGCCGATCACGCTGTCCAAACCCACCGCGTTCCACGCCCGGGCGCTTGACGAGCAGATGCTGCAGGGGCTTCTCACTGGTCTCGGCCTTTGCCTGCTGGTTTACAGCCTGGCGCAGTGGGTGAGCCTGGGGGAGCATTTGTTTGTCAAATACGCCATCCTGATCTCGGGCAGCCTGATGTTTTCGCTGTTGCAGTTTGGCGTGGGCGCGCAATTCCTCTGGGGCGACAGCCGCTGGATGGAACTGCACGCGGGCGGCCTGGCGGCCATGATGGCGGCCACCGGCTCGTTCCTGTTCATCGAACAGGCGCTGGCGGGGGACGACATGAAACCCTGGCTGAGCCGGCTGATGCGTGGGGGTGCCGCGCTGATGGCATTTTTCGCCTTCTGTTACGCCATGGACTGGCTTGAGGTGGAGCAGGTCACCCTGATTGTCTCCACGCTGGGCCTGGCGCCCTCGCTGCTGGGTTTGCCTGGAGCCCTCAACCGCGCCCGCCGTGGTGACAGCGTCGGCATTTATTTTCTACTTGCCTGGGCGGTGTATTTCGTCACCACAGCGATTTTGATCGAGGTCATCAAAGGCAACGTGGGCGCCAGTTTCTGGACGCTGCACTCCTTCCAGTTTGGTGCCACCTTCGATATGCTCCTGTTCATGCGCGTGCTGGGACTGCGCACCAAGGCGCTGCAAACGGCCGTGCAGACGGCCAAATTTGAACGCGACAGCCTGCAGATCCTGGCGCACACCGACCCCCTCACCGGCCTGCCCAACCGGCGCAGCCTGCACACCGCCATTTCGGCGGCGATCAAGGACGCCACGCGCGACAAACTCCTCGCCGTCTATATGCTGGATCTGGACGGCTTCAAACAGGTCAACGACCAAAATGGCCACGACGTGGGCGACGAGCTGCTCATCGCCGTGGCTGGGCGCCTCAAGGCCAGCCTGCGCAGCGCTGACGTGATCTCGCGCCTCGGTGGCGACGAGTTCCTGGTGATGTCACGCGACCTGCAAAACGCGCGACAGGCCCAGGAGCTCGGCGAAAAAATGCTGCGCGCCTTCGACGACGCGTTCCAGCTGTCGACACAAAGCTGCCGCGTCGGCATGACCATTGGTTACGCGCTGGCGCCGCTCGATTCGCAAGACACCGCGCAGCTGCTCAAACTCGCCGACGCCGCCATGTACGCCGGCAAACAGAGCGGTAAAAACTGC
>JANMMR010000022.1:0-5050 GCA_031373455.1 Rhodoferax sp. | reverse complement strand
GCATTCCCCTGATGGGCCAAGGCGAACAGCGCGCCACCCAGTTGCTTAAAGGCAGCAGCGCCTGGAACATGGCCGGCCCTGCGCCCCAGGCCGCACCTCTGGGGGTAAGCGGCCGTGTGCATGATTTGTGGACCTCTCCCCACGGCGCGATCAAGGCGGCCATGAAGAGCAACAGCGGCGCCTGGACGGTCGATGAAAACGGCAATCACTACACCGCCGTCGCCTTCGCCGAGCCCGGCCATTTCACCGCCACCGCGTTCATCAACGCCAACAACCTGGTGGAGCGTGTTGAGTCTGTGCAACCCAACCCAGTGATGGGCGACACCGCCACCACCACCTGGTACTCCGACTACAAAGACGTGGGCGGCGTGAAGTTCCCCATGCGCATCCGCCAGAACATGGGCGGTTATGAAGTGGCCGACCTCACGGTGAAAGAGTTCAAAACGAATGTGCCGGTTGCCATCGACGTCCCCGCACTGGTGCCCGCCTTTGCCGAACGCGCGGTGGCAGAAAAGGTGGCCGATGGCGTCTGGTTTCTGGCCGGCGGTTCACACAACAGCGTTGCCATAGAGATGGCCGACCACATGATCGTCGTCGAAGCGCCCCTTTACGATGGCCGCTCGGGCGCCATGCTGGCGGAGGTGAAGAAGCTCAGCAACAAGCCGATCCGCTATGTCATCAATTCGCACCACCACTTCGACCATTCCGGCGGCCTGCGCACGGCAGCAGCTGAAGGCGCGGAAATTGTGACCAGCGCAGCTGCCCGGCCTTACTTTGAACGCATTCTGGCCAACCCGAACACGGTGCAACCGGACGCGCTGGCCAAATCCGGCAAACGCGCGACGGTGAGCGGTGTGGATGGCAAACGCGCGTTCAGCGATGGCAAACGCAACGTTGAAGTCCACTACATTGAAAACAGCGTGCACGCGCATGGCTTCAACATGGTCTATCTGCCGGCTGAAAAGCTGCTGATCGAAGCCGATGCCTACACGCCCGGCGCGCCCAACTCGCCCACGCCCGCCCGCATCAACGACAACCACCTGGCCCTGGTGCAAAACATGGACCGGCTGAAACTCAACGTGGAGCGCATCCTGCCGTTGCACGGGCGCGTGGTGCCGGTGGCGGAGCTTTACACTGCCGTTGGACGAAAGTAAGCCTCCCACCCAGCCCCGCGAAATGAATTGAGAAAAGCCCTGATTTGACCGAACTGCATCCTGATGACTTTTGGCCCGCCAGTGGCTTCTCTCAACTTCAACGCAACACACGGGGCTGGCTGATCCCTTCAGACGGTTACCTGCGCCTGTTTCTGGCCCGGCCAGAGCTGGCGCTGGTCGAAGAATCCTGCCCGGCCGAGATCGCGCTGCACGCCGCCTTGCAGGCACAGCCCTCGCGCCCGGTGCCAGCGGCCGAGCTGAATGCACTGGCCGATGCCGACGTGCGCGACAACTACCGCCATTTCCTGAGTTTTCGCGATGCCCTGCTGGCCGCCGGCACACTCGAAGCCTGGTACCTGGGCACGCTGCGGGCCGGCATCGTCCAGCTGCCGCCCCTGTTTCTGGACCTGGTGGCGCAGGCCTGTGTGCGCAACGTGCTCGATGGTGTGCAAGACGGCGTACGTGGCGGCGCACAGGGCGCGCAGGTCGCCCGCGCCGGCGAGATGCTGTTTCGCACCCAGCGCATCCACTCGCAAGACGGCCAGGTGCTCAGCGGCGACCAGACGGTGCTGGACCTGCTCAACGAAACCGGCGGACTGGGCGACATTGGCCGCCTGCTGACGCAAAGCAATGCGCCCGTGCGTGAAGTGAACCTGGAAGTCTTGAGCGACGCCAATGCGCAGCGTTATTGGCAAAACGCCGACCGCCACCACTTCCTGCTGGACCTCACCCATGAGGTGAGCAACGACCTGAGCCACGGCCTGGTGCTCACCATGACGCGCGCCCGCTCCGGCCTCACCGCGCTGGCACGGGTGCTCGAAGCCTGGGTGGCGCATTTTCTCGGCGTAGAGGTGACCATCAAACCCGCGCAAAAAATTGAGGACGCCAACTGGCGCTGGCACGTCGGGCTGGATGCCGAATCCTCCGCGCTGCTGAACGACCTTTACGAAGACCGCCCGGTGGAACCGGCCCGGCTGGCGCGCCTGGTGAGCTTGTTTCGCCTGACCTTCGCCAACCAGGAGGAGATGCGCGCCGATGTGGCGGGCAAGCCGGTTTACCTGGGGCTGGCGATGACGGCCGACAAAACCCTCAAACTCAAGCCGCAGAATCTGCTGCTGAACCTGCCGCTGCGCTCGGCGCAGTAGAAATTGGGGCCCAGGTCAGCAATCGACCAGGATTGGCTGCTCAGTTTTTAATAGTGCCCGACTTTGAAGTCATTGCGCCTGGTTTTGTCTTCCCCACGCAACAGCCACAAAGGGCGCGTGGCGAAGGCGGTTGTCACGCCGGATTTGCCATCCACCGGGTTCAGGTTGCGCTCAAACACCGAGCTGCCCGGCATATAACGCAGCGCAGCGCCGGCACGCCGCTTGGTCGAGCGGTTCACCGCCGCGCCGTGGATCATGAACACATCGTGCATCGACATTTCGCCCGGCTGCAGCTGCAAATCCACCGCGTCCCGCTCGTCAAACGCGTCTTCGCGGGTACGCAGGTTCAGCACCAGATCGCTTCGGTCTTCGAGCAGATGGGGGTGCGTGAATTTAGCCGCGTGGGATTTTGGAATCACCCGCAGGCAGCCGTTTTCCACGGTCAACTCATCCAGCGCAACCCACACCGTGCAGGTGGCCAGCGGTCGCATTGGCCAATAGTGGCCGTCCTGGTGCCAGGGCGTCTCTTGCCCGTCACCGGCCGGTTTGCAAAACACGTGGCAACCCCACAAGATGATGTCGGGCCCAATGAGTTGCTCGACCATGTCCAGAATCTGCGGCTCCATCGCCAGGTCCAGAAAGGCCCGGCTGCCTTTCACGCCCTCGTCGTTCTGGCCGCCGTCTTTGCCCACGGTGTGCGCGCTGACGAGTTTTTCGGGCCGCACGCCGGGGTTGTCGCGGATCAGTTGGTCCAGGGTTTGACGAAGCCGGTTGATGCGATCTTCAGGCAGGCGGAACTTCGGGATCAGGTAACCCTGCTCGTGGTATTGCGCGATTTCAGCGGTGGAAAGGGTTGCCATGGCGGTGGGGTCTCATTTCAGGGGTCAACTCTGCGGGATAATGCAGGGTTTTACCATTCTCACGGAGAAACCCGATGGCACAAGCCCCCCGCACCGAAGCTGAACGCAAGGCAACCCCCCGCCCAGCAGCGCCAAAAGGCGTTACCTACACCAGCCCCAAAGGCCAGAAAATCAGCCTGGAACGCGGCGTGTCGACCAACAACAAGAAGAACCCTGGCAAACGCCCGCACAAAGGCGGTTGATTTTCAGCCCTTCACGGGTGAAAAAAAGACCGCTTTTGGCGGTCTTTTTTTCACCTTGCTTTTACATGTTCCTGCGGTACTGCCCGCCCACTTCGAACAAAGCGTTGGTGATCTGCCCGAGTGAGCAGACGCGCACCGCGTCCATCAGCACTTCAAACACATTGGCGTTGTCGATCACGGCCTGCTGAAGGCGCTTGAGCATCGCACCTGACGCACCCGCGTTGCGCGTGTGGAAATCGCTCAGGCGCTTCAACTGGCTCTGTTTCTCGTCATCGGTTGAGCGGGCCAGCTCCAGCTTGTCTTGCACCGCATCGCCATGCGGGTTGCGGAAGGTGTTGACACCGATGATCGGCAACTCGCCGGTGTGTTTGAGCATCTCGTAATGCATCGATTCATCCTGGATGCGGCCGCGTTGGTAGCCGGTTTCCATGGCGCCCAAGACACCGCCACGCTCGGCGATGCGTTCAAATTCCAGCAGCACCGCTTCTTCGAGCAACTCGGTCAGCTCCTCGATGATGAAGGCGCCTTGTGACGGGTTTTCGTTTTTGGCCAAACCCCATTCGCGGTTGATGATGAGCTGGATCGCCATGGCGCGGCGCACCGAGTCTTCGGTGGGCGTCGTGATGGCTTCATCGAACGCATTGGTGTGCAGGCTGTTGCAGTTGTCGTAAATGGCGATCAGTGCCTGCAAGGTGGTGCGGATGTCGTTGAACTGGATCTCCTGCGCGTGCAGGCTGCGGCCGCTGGTCTGGATGTGGTACTTGAGTTTCTGGCTGCGTTCATTCGCGCCGTATTTCTCCTTCATGGCCACCGCCCAGATGCGGCGCGCCACGCGGCCCATCACCGTGTATTCCGGGTCCATGCCGTTGCTGAAGAAGAAGCTCAAGTTGGGCGCGAAGTCGTCGATGTGCATGCCGCGCGCCAGATACGCTTCGACAAAGGTGAAGCCGTTGGAGAGCGTGAAGGCGAGTTGCGAAATCGGGTTGGCCCCGGCCTCGGCAATGTGGTAACCGCTGATCGACACGCTGTAAAAATTGCGTACCCGGTTGTGCACAAAGTATTGCGCGATGTCGCCCATCACCTTCAATGAAAACTCGGTGCTGAAGATGCAGGTGTTCTGGCCCTGGTCTTCTTTCAGAATGTCGGCCTGCACCGTACCACGCACGTTCTCCATCACCCATTCCTTGATCTTCTGGGCCTCGGTGTCGGTGGCTTCACGGCCATTGTCGGTTTTGAATTTCTCCAAGTTCTGGTCGATGGCAGTGTTCATGAACATGGCCAGAATCGACGGCGCCGGGCCGTTGATGGTCATGCTCACACTGGTGGTGGGGCTGCACAGGTCAAAGCCGCCGTAGAGCACCTTCATGTCGTCCAGCGTGGCGATGGAGACGCCGCTGTTGCCGACTTTGCCGTAAATGTCGGGCCGCAGGTCAGGGTTGTTGCCGTACAGCGTGACCGAATCAAAGGCCGTGGAGAGGCGTTTCGCGTCCATGCCGCTGCTCAGCAATTTGAAACGCGCGTTGGTTTTGAAAGCGTCGCCTTCGCCTGCAAACATGCGTGTGGGGTCTTCGTTCTCCCGTTTGAATGCGAAGGTGCCGGCCGTGTAGGGGTAGCTGCCGGGCACGTTGTCGAGCATCAGCCACTTCAAA
>JANMMR010000645.1:0-7256 GCA_031373455.1 Rhodoferax sp. | reverse complement strand
CAGCGCAACTCGGTGATTCTGATTGACCAAATCGAGCAGGAACGGGACGTGGGCGTGTTGGCTTGGGACGCGATTGTGGAAAGCACGGTCCGGCGCCTCAGGCCCATCGTATTGACGGCAGCTGCTGCCGTGCTGGCCATGATTCCCTTGTCGCGTTCGGTGTTTTGGGGGCCAATGGCCATCGCGATCATGGGCGGCCTGGTGGTGGCAACGGTGTTGACACTGTTGGCCCTGCCCGCGATGTACGCGGCGTGGTTCCGCATTCGCCGCACAACACCGGGAATCGTCTGAGCGCGGCTGCGCATCGAGCGGCCGGAAAACCGGCGCGAAAACCGGCCTTTGCCTCAGGCTAAAATGGCATGCTGATCAATTTGCGGGACGGCTCAGTAGCCGTCCCGGATTTTTTTGCGCGGGTGGCGAAATTGGTAGACGCACCAGGTTTAGGTCCTGACGTCCGAAAGGATGTGGGGGTTCGAGTCCCCCCCCGCGCACCAGGACACCAGGACATTACCCAGCCCACTATTTTGGAGCCCTTCCATGGCAATTACCGTTGAAACCCTAGAGAAACTCGAGCGCAAGATGACGCTGACCCTGCCTGTCGGCGTGATCCAGTCGGAGGTTGATTCCCGACTAAAGCGGCTCGCCCGCACCGTCAAGATGGACGGCTTCAGGCCAGGCAAAGTGCCGATGAACGTCGTCGCGCAGCGATATGGCTACTCCATCCACTACGAAGTCATGAACGACAAGGTGGGCGAAGCTTTTGCGAGCGCCGCCAATGAAGCCAAACTGCGTGTGGCGGGACAACCCAAAATCACTGAAAACGAAGCGGCACCCGAAGGCCAGATGGCCTTCGACGCGGTGTTTGAGGTTTTCCCCGAAGTGAAAATGGGTGACCTCGGCACTGCGCAGGTAGAGCGGTTGAACGCGCAGGTTACCGATCCAGCCATCGACAAGACGGTTGAAATCCTGCGCAAACAGCGCCGCACCTTTGCACAGCGTCCGCATGAGGCTGCGGCTGTGGAAGGCGACCGCGTCAACGTGGATTTTGAAGGCAAGATTGACGGCGAACCTTTTGACGGCGGCAAAGCCTCGGACTTCCAGTTCGTCGTCGGTGAAGGCCAGATGCTCAAGGAGTTTGAACAGGCCGTTCAAGGCATGAAATCCGGTGAAAGCAAGACGTTTCAGCTGGCATTTCCCGCTGATTACCATGGCAAGGATGTCGCCGGAAAAACGGCGGATTTCATGGTGACCGTCAAGAAAATCGAGTCTGCAAACTTGCCCGAGGTCAATGAAGCACTGGCCAAATCCCTTGGAATCGCTGATGCAACCGTGGACGGACTGCGTGCCGACATACGCAAAAACCTGGAGCGCGAAGTCAAATTCCGCCTGCTGGCTCGCAATAAACAGGCCGCAATGGACGCGGTGATCGCCATCGCCGAGCTTGATTTGCCAAAATCCAGCGTCCAGTCCGAAGTGGACCGCCTCGTGGAAGGTGCCCGCGCTGATCTGAAACAGCGTGGGGTCAAAGACGCCGACAAGGCGCCAATTCCCGAAGATTTGTTCCGGCCGCAAGCCGAGCGCCGCGTGCGGCTCGGTCTGGCCGTGGGCGAACTGGTTCGCGGCCACGAGCTGCAGGCGAAACCGGAGCAGATCAAGACGCACATCGAAGAGCTGGCTGCAAGTTATGAAAAGCCATCCGAAGTCGTGCGCTGGTATTACAGCGACAACAAACGCATGGCGGAAGTGGAAGCCATTGTTCTGGAAAACAATGTGACCGACTTCGTTTTGTCAAAAGCCAAAGTTACCGAAAAGACCATTTCGTTTGACGAACTGATGGGGCAAAGTTGATTTTTGTACCGGTTCTCTGACCGTCGCTTTGCAAAACACTTGCAGTTTTTGCGGGCGGCCCCATGTCATCATCTCCTGCCTGCAAATCGTTAATTTGCAATCAACCCGCGCATTTGACTTGGAGTAGCTATGAATTTTCAGAACTCAGCCCTTGAAACACAAGGCCTTGGGATGATTCCCATGGTGATCGAACAATCGGGCCGTGGCGAACGCTCCTACGACATTTATTCACGCTTGCTCAAGGAGCGCGTGATCTTCCTGGTGGGCCCGGTTAATGACCAAACGGCCAATCTGGTGGTCGCTCAGCTGTTATTTTTGGAGAGCGAGAATCCCGACAAGGACATCTCGTTCTACATCAATTCTCCTGGCGGCTCGGTGTCTGCCGGCATGGCGATTTTTGACACCATGAATTTCGTCAAGCCTGACGTTTCAACCCTGTGCACCGGTATGGCCGCGAGCATGGGCGCGTTTTTGCTGGCGGCTGGTGCCAAGGGCAAGCGCTTTTCCCTGCCAAATTCCAAGGTCATGATTCACCAGCCCTCGGGTGGCAGCCAGGGTCAGGCCACCGAAATTGAAATCCAGGCCCGTGAGATCCTCAAGACGCGTGAGCAGCTCAATAAAATCCTCGCCGAACGTACGGGCCAACCGATTGAACGCATCGAGCGCGACACCGAACGTGATTACTACATGTCCGCCGACGAGTGCAAAGAGTACGGCTTGATCGACCAGGTCATTTCAAAACGCCCCTGAATGGGGCGTCCTGATCCAGCTGTGGTTTGGTTGCAACTGCATTGGGGGCCTTTGGCCTGGCCGGGCAATGCCGGCGGCCTGATTCGCTATCATCCAGAAACCGTTGCTACAGGGTATTACTGACATGGCTGAGAAAAAAGGTGCTTCCAGCGAAAAGACCCTTTACTGTTCGTTTTGCGGGAAGAGCCAGCATGAAGTCAAGAAGCTGATCGCCGGCCCGTCCGTGTTCGTGTGTGACGAGTGCATCGAACTGTGCAATGAAATCATCCGTGACGAATTGCCGGCCTCGGTGGAATCCCGCGATAGCCGTGGCGACCTGCCCACGCCCGTTGAAATCAAGGCCAACCTCGACAACTACGTCATCGGGCAGGAGCCTGCCAAGCGCACGCTGGCTGTGGCGGTCTACAACCACTACAAGCGCCTGCGCCACAAGGAAAAGGCGAAAAAAGACGACATCGAACTGGCCAAGAGCAACATTTTGCTGATTGGCCCCACCGGTTCCGGCAAAACCCTCTTGGCGCAGACCTTGGCGCGCATGCTGGACGTGCCCTTTGTGATGGCCGATGCCACCACCCTGACGGAAGCCGGTTACGTGGGTGAAGACGTCGAAAACATCGTGCTCAAGCTGCTTCAAAGCTGCAATTACGAGGTTGACCGGGCGCAACGCGGCATTGTCTACATCGACGAGATCGACAAAATTTCACGCAAATCGGACAACCCTTCGATCACGCGCGACGTGTCGGGCGAAGGTGTCCAGCAAGCGCTGCTCAAGCTGATCGAAGGCACCATGGCCAGTGTGCCGCCCCAGGGTGGCCGCAAGCACCCGAATCAGGATTTTGTCCAGATCGACACCACCAACATCCTGTTCATCTGTGGCGGCGCCTTCTCGGGCCTTGAAAAGGTCATCGAGCGGCGCACCGAGTCGTCGGGTATTGGTTTTGGCGCGGCGGTGAAAAGCAAGGCGCAACGCAGCCTGACCGAATCCTTCAAAGACGTTGAGCCCGAAGACCTGATCAAGTTTGGCTTGATTCCCGAGCTGGTTGGCCGGATGCCGGTTGTCGCGACCCTGGCAGAGCTCTCGGAAGATGCCTTGGTGCAGATTCTGGTTGAGCCGAAAAACGCCCTGGTCAAGCAATATGGCAAGTTGTTGGCGATGGAGGGCGTGGAGCTTGAAATTCGCCCCTCGGCCTTGAAGGCCATTGCCCGCAAGGCGCTTGCGCGCAAAACTGGTGCCCGGGGTTTGCGCTCCATCGTTGAACAAGCGCTGATCGACACCATGTACGAGTTGCCCACCACGTCGAATGTCGACAAGGTGGTTGTCGATGAATCCACCATTGAAGAAAACAAGCCGCCCTTGCTGGTCTACCGCGAAGTTGCCAAAAAGGCGTGACCCATGCGGCTTGCATTGATTGAAATTTAAAGGTCCCCATGCCCGGCCATACTCCTTTGCCTTCCATTGCCATTGACCTACCGCTGTTGCCATTGCGGGACGTGGTGGTGTTCCCGCACATGGTCATTCCGCTCTTTGTGGGTAGGCCCAAGAGCATCAAGGCGCTTGAAGCCGCGATGGAGGCGGAGCGCCGCATCATGCTGGTGGCGCAAAAGGCTGCCGCCAAAGACGACCCGGTCGTCGCCGACATGTTTGAAGTCGGCTGTGTATCGACCATCCTGCAGATGCTCAAATTGCCGGACGGCACTGTCAAGGTGCTGGTTGAAGGCCAGCAGCGGGCCATCGTCAACAAGATCGAAGACGGTGAACTGCATTTTTCGGCCAATGTCACGCCCGTTGAGTCAGACGCTGAAATGCTGGCCAAGGCCGAGGTCAAGGCCAGCGAAATCGAAGCCCTGCGCCGTGCGGTGATGCAGCAGTTTGACCAATATGTCAAGCTCAACAAGAAAATTCCGCCGGAAATCCTCACATCGATTTCCAGCATCGACGACCCGGGCCGCCTTGCCGACACCATTGCCGCGCATCTGCCGCTGAAACTCGAAAACAAACAGGTCGTGCTGGCGCTGTCCAACATCCAGGCGCGTCTGGAAAACCTGTTTGAGCAGATTGAGCGCGAAGTCGAGATTTTGAACGTCGACAAGAAGATCCGGGGCCGCGTCAAGCGCCAAATGGAGAAAAACCAGCGCGATTTTTACTTGAACGAGCAGGTCAAGGCGATCCAGAAGGAGCTCGGAGAGGGTGAAGATGGCGCCGACATCGACGAGATCGAGAAAAAGATCAAGGCCGCCAAGATGCCCAAGGAAGCCCTGAAGAAAGCCGAAGGCGAATTCAAAAAGCTCAAGCTGATGTCGCCGATGTCCGCCGAAGCGACTGTGGTGCGCAACTACATCGACGTGCTCACGGGCCTGCCCTGGAGCAGCAAGACCAAGATCAAGCACAACCTGCAAAACGCAGAAACCGTGCTCAACGAAGACCATTACGGCCTGGACCGCGTGAAAGACCGCATCCTGGAGTACCTCGCGGTGCAGCAGCGCGTTGACAAGGTCAAGGCGCCGATCCTGTGCCTCGTGGGGCCGCCCGGCGTTGGCAAGACGTCTCTTGGCCAGTCCATCGCCAAAGCGACCGGCCGCAAATATGTGCGCATGGCCCTGGGTGGCATGCGCGACGAGGCCGAGATCCGCGGCCATCGCCGCACCTACATTGGCGCCATGCCCGGCAAGGTGTTGCAAAGCCTGACCAAGGTGGGCGCGCGCAACCCCTTGTTCCTGCTTGACGAGATCGACAAACTCGGTACCGATTTCCGTGGCGACCCCTCCAGCGCGCTGCTCGAGGTGCTGGACCCGGAGCAAAACCACAAATTCGGCGACCATTACGTCGAGGTCGATTTTGATTTGAGCGACGTGATGTTTGTCGCCACCTCCAATTCGATGAACATTCCGCCGGCCCTGCTGGACCGTATGGAGGTGATCCGCCTGTCGGGTTACACCGAAGACGAAAAGACGAACATCGCCTGCCGTTACCTGCTGCCCAAACAGTTGAAAAACAACGGCGTCAAGGAGACCGAATTGCTGGTCACCGAAGATGCAGTGCGCGACATCGTGCGTTATTACACCCGTGAGGCGGGGGTGCGTTCGCTGGAGCGCGAACTCTCCAAAATCTGCCGCAAGGTGGTCAAGGGCCTGCAGCTCAAGAAAATGACGCCGCTGGTCACGGTTGACGCCAGCAACCTGAATGACTTTCTGGGTGTCCGGAAATTCAGCTATGGCCGAGCGGAGGAGCAGAACCAGGTGGGCCAAGTGGTCGGCCTGGCCTGGACGGAAGTTGGCGGCGACTTGTTGACCATTGAAGCCGCGATCATGCCCGGCAAGGGTGTGATCACCCGTACGGGTTCGCTGGGCGATGTGATGAAAGAATCGGTCGAGGCGGCACGCACAGTGGTGCGCAGCCGTGCCGCGCGCCTGGGCATCAAGGACGAAATTTTCGAGAAGAAGGACATTCACATCCACGTGCCCGATGGCGCCACCCCGAAAGACGGCCCGAGCGCGGGCGCCGCGATGACGACGGCCTTTGTTTCCGCACTAACCGGCATTCCGGTGCGTGGCGATGTGGCGATGACGGGTGAGATCACGCTGCGGGGCGAAGTCACGGCGATTGGCGGGTTAAAGGAAAAACTGCTGGCGGCCCTGCGCGGCGGCATCAAGACGGTGCTGATCCCGGAAGAGAACGCCAAAGACCTGCAGGAAATTCCCGAAAACGTCAAAAACAACCTCGAAATCGTGCCGGTGCGCTGGATCGACAAAGTGCTGGAGATCGCCCTCGTGCGCATGCCCCAGCCCCTGCGGGACGAAGAGCCTGTGGTGGCCGCTGCCGTGGTACCGGCGTTGGGTGTGGCCGATGTGGGCCATGCAACGGCAGTACCGGGAGAAGCCGTCAAACATTGAGGTGCCTTGCCTTCTGTGCGCTGCTGAAAGGTGCGCAAGCAGGCGAGGAAACAGGTGCAAATTTTTGTTCGGTGGACTCCAGGAATCGGTGAAATTTGCGCTATAATTTCAGGCTTGAAACGCGGGAATAGCTCAGTTGGTAGAGCGCAACCTTGCCAAGGTTGAGGTCGAGAGTTCGAGACTCTTTTCCCGCTCCAGATATTGTGAAAAGGGAAGCATCTGCTTCCCTTTTTTCGTCAAACTCCAGGAGCGTATTGACGCAATGGGAATTTGATAAAACCATGGCGCGATAGCAAATCGGTTATGCAACGGATTGCAAATCCGTCTAGCCCGGTTCGACTCCGGGTCGCGCCTCCAGTACGATGAGCCCTGCCGTCCAACGATGGCAGGGCTTTTTGTCGAAAGACGGAGCAAAATTATTCAGTTGAAATTGGATTGCAATCCTGGCCCGAGTGGTGAAATTGGTAGACACATCGGACTTAAAATCCGCCGCGTCCGTAAAAGGGGCGTACCGGTTCGATTCCGGTCTCGGGCACCATCCAGATAAACCGTCAAAACTTCCGCAAGCCGAGGGCCCTGAAGGCCGCAGGCCCCTCGGTTTGACGTTCGCGCATTTCACATTACACTGATTCGGCCATGCCACGACAAGACGCCCCATTTGAGATCCACGTTCACGGCCAGGTCAAGCTGCGTGACGACGTGGTGTTCCCCCAGATCCAAGAGGCCCTCAAGCCGCTGTGGAAATACGCCGGTGCCAAATCGCTGGC
>JANMMR010000637.1:0-1569 GCA_031373455.1 Rhodoferax sp. | reverse complement strand
GAACCTTCCGGAGATGAACATTCCGGAGATTTTTGGAGATTTTCAGAGTCCCAGCGCCGCAATGCCCGCCTTGGCGATCAGCGCATCGTCTGACGATTTCACGCCGCTCACACCCACGGCGCCGATGCACTGGCCGTCTTTGAGGATCGGCACGCCGCCTTCGAGCATGCCCTCCAGCGTGGGCGCGCTCAGGAACGAGATGCGCCCGCCGTTGATGATTTCTTCGTAAACCCGCGACTCGCGGCAACCCAGCGCGGCCGTGCGCGCCTTGGCCGGCGCAATGTGCGATGAAATCGGCGCCACGCCGTCAAGCCGCTTGAGCGCCAGCAGATGGCCGCCGGCGTCAACCACGGCGATCACCACCGCCCATTTGTTTTTCAGGGCTTCCGCTTCTGCGGCTGCAAGGATGGCGGTGGCGTCCGCGGCGTCGAGGGCGAATACGGTTTTCATGGTGAGGAAGGGGAAAAGTAGGTGGGAAAGAGGCGTTGGGGCCTGATTGTCACAAAGAAACCAAGGGCAATCGCGAAATGGGCTTGAAATTCCATAGAATTCGCCCCATCTGCCCCGGGTTCACCGGATGGATCTTTGATAAACCCGTGTGGGCGACACCAAAAGGAGTTTTCAGACATGACCGATCAAGTTCAAACCATCGACCAAGGTTTGGGTTACAGCACCAGCGTTGTCGAGCGCAACAAGGTGCTGCGCAACACCTATTGGCTGCTGGCGCTGAGCCTTATTCCCACGGTGCTGGGCGCATGGCTGGGCGTGGCCACCGGCATGACGAAATCACTCACTGGCGGCCTCGGCCTCATCGTTTTCCTGGGCGGCGCGTTTGGTTTCATCTACGCCATCGAGAAAACCAAAAACTCGGCCGCCGGTGTGCCTGTGCTGCTGGCCTTCACATTCTTCATGGGCCTGATGCTCTCGCGCATGATCGGCATGGTGCTGGGTTTCAAAAACGGCACCGACATCGTCATGACCGCGTTTGGCGGCACGGCCGGCGTGTTTTTCGTGATGGCCTCGCTCTCCAGCGTGATCAAGCGCAGCCTTGAAGGCATGGGCAAATGGCTCTTCGCCGGCGCCCTGGTGCTGATGGTCGGCTCCATCATCAACGTGTTTGTCGGCTCCAGCGCCGGCATGATGGCGATCTCGGTGGCGGCCATCGGCATTTTCAGCGCCTACATGTTGTATGACCTCAAGCGCATCATCGACGGCGGCGAGACCAACTACATCAGTGCCACGCTGGCCCTGTACCTGGACATCCTGAATGTATTCCAGGCACTGCTGGCCTTGCTGGGGCTGGGCGGCGAACGGGAATAAAACCCCACCCGCGTGACTCGCGAAAAAGGGCCTCTTCGGAGGCCTTTTTTTTCGCCTTCAAATCGCCAAACTGGCTGCGGCCAAAAAGCCGGCTCGATTCAAGCGGATTATTTAAGCCGTTCTTTTCCAGCCGAACTTTTCAACCAACCTGTTCAACCCAAGCTATTCAATCCGGTCAAACACGGCAATGCTTTCAACATGCGCCGTGTGCGGAAACATGTTCACCACACCCGCGAACGAGCAACGGTA
>JANMMR010000611.1:0-1710 GCA_031373455.1 Rhodoferax sp. | reverse complement strand
CCGGCCGATCTTTCAGGCGGCATGATCAAGCGGGTGGCGCTCGCCCGCGCCCTCGTGATGGACCCACCGCTGTTGTTGCTTGACGAGCCGACCGCCGGCCTGGACCCCGACAGCGCCGACGCCTTTTGCGCCCTGCTGCGTTCGCTGCACAACGAGCTGGACCTCACCGTGGTGATGGTCACGCACGACCTGGACACCCTGTTTGAGCTCAGCACCCGGGTCGCTGTTCTGGCGGACAAACACGTCGTGACCAGCGGCACACCGAAAGAAGTGATCGGCTTCGCGCACCCCTTTGTCGAGCACTTTTTTTTAGGCGAACGCGGCCAGCGTGCCATGGCCTTGTTGCCCGGCGCCGAATCGCCGGTTTAGCGGCATGGTGTAAAAAGGCGGAATATGGAAAACAAATCCCATGCTTTGGCCGCCGGCGGTTTTGTGCTGCTGCTGGCCGCGCTCACGGTGGCTTTGGCCCTGTGGCTCACACGCGACTCGAGCGCCCACATGGTTTTCGAGCTCAGCAGCCGCGAGCCGGTGACCGGTTTGCAAATGCAGGCGCCCGTGCGTTTTCGCGGGGTCAGCGTCGGCAAGGTGGAGTCGATCGGGTTCGACCCGGCGGTGCGCGGCAATGTGCTGATCCGCATCGCCACCGACGCCGCCGCGCCGATCACCCGCTCGACCTTCGGCACACTGGGTTT
Organism: Rhodoferax sp.; assembly: GCA_031373455.1. GTDB lineage: Bacteria > Pseudomonadota > Gammaproteobacteria > Burkholderiales > Burkholderiaceae_C > JANYCG01. The sequence goes on along the minus strand of JANMMR010000611.1, from coordinate 1,018 downwards.
CCAGGGCGTGACCGGGCTCGCGTTTGTGCAACTGGACGACACCGGCGTCTCCAAGGAGCCGTTGCCGTCGAGTGCCGAAGCGCCCGGCCGCATTCCCATGCGCGCCAGCTTGTTCTCCAAACTCTCCGACCAGGGCGCCACCATCATGGTGCAGCTCGAGGAAACCAGCCGCCGCGTCAACCAGTTGCTGGATGCCGAGCACCAGAAAACCCTGTTTGCCGCCATCGATGAGATGGGCAAAACCGCCCGTGATGTGAGCCAGGCGGCCAAGGGGTTTGGCCAGGCCGCCAGCGCCTTGCAGCAGTTCTCCGGCAACGCCAACCGCATCATGGACTTCCAGTTTGGCCCGGAAAAAATGAACCTGCCCAAGCTGGTGGACGACATGACCGTCACCCTGAAAAATCTGCAAGGCGCGTCGGACCGCATTGGCGCCACCGCCGATGAAGCCAAGGGCGCCGCGGCTGAATTCCGGCAAGCCGCAAAAACCTTGAGCCAGCCGGGCGGCACGCTGGACAAACTCGGCCAGGGTGCCGACGCCTTGACGCAATTGGGCCAAACCGTCACCGCCACCACCTTGCCGCGGCTGAACCGCGCGTCGGACGACGCCGCGCGCGCCCTGCGTCAGGTCGGCAAAAGCGCCGCCACCTTGAACGACAACCCGCAGGCCCTGATCTTCGGCAGTGGTTCGCCCGTGCCCGGGCCGGGCGAAGCAGGTTTTGCCCAACCGGCCGCCAAACGCTGATGCCCACAGCCAATTGACAGGACAACGAATGACGATGGCCAGCAAAAAAGCAGCAAAAAACGACCGAACGAAAAACAGCCGCCCTGGGGGGCGCAGGCTGCTGCTGTTGTCGGTTTTCCTGCTGATGACCGCCTGCGCCCTGCCCGACAAACCGCGCCCGTCGACCAGCTACGACTTTGGCCCCGGCGCCGCGCTCCCAACACCGGCCAACACCGCGCAGAACCTTCCGGCGCTGGTCTTGCTGGACGTTGAATCCAGCGCGGCGCTGGACGGCAC
>JANMMR010000541.1:0-1848 GCA_031373455.1 Rhodoferax sp. | reverse complement strand
CAACGAAATCCGCGCTTTCAAACGCGTGATGGAGCGCGGGTTTGTCTACCGGGGCCTCAAGCCGGTGTACTGGTGTTTTGACTGCGGCTCCTCGCTGGCCGAGTTCGAGATCGAATACGCCGACAAAAAATCGCAGACGCTGGATGTCGGGTTTTTGTGCGCCGAGCCTGCCAAGCTCGCCGCCGCATTTGGCCTGACGGCGCTGGCCAAAGACGCCTTCGCCGTAATCTGGACCACTACGGCCTGGACCATCCCGGCCAACCAGGCCCTGAACCTCAACCCCGAGCTGGTTTACGCACTGGTCGATACACCGCGCGGCCTTCTGCTGCTGGCGGAATCGCTGGTCGAGAAGTGCCTGGCGCGTTACGGTGAAGCGGGCGCGCCGTTGGCAGGCCACGTCATTGCCACCACTGAAGGCAAAAACCTCGACGGCATCCACTTCAAACACCCGCTCGCGCATGTGGACGCAGGTTACGACCGTCTGAGCCCGGTCTATTTGGCCGACTACGCCACCGCAGACGATGGCACCGGCCTCGTGCACTCATCGCCGGCCTACGGCGTGGAAGACTTCAACAGCTGCGTCGCGCACGGCGTGGCATACGACGACATCCTGAACCCGGTGCAGGGCAACGGTGCCTACGCGCCCGATTTCCCGCTCTTTGGCGGCCAGCACATCTGGAAGGCCGCGCCGCTCATCATCAACACCTTGCGCGAAGCCGGCCGCCTGTTCAACACGGTCGACATCTCGCACAGCTACCCGCATTGCTGGCGCCACAAGACGCCGGTGATTTACCGCGCGGCAGCGCAATGGTTTGTCCGCATGGACGCGGGCGCGGGCGTGTTCACCAAAGACAAGGCGCCCAAAACCCTGCGAGAACTCTCGCTGGACGCCATCGAACAAACCGCGTTCTACCCGGAGAACGGCAAAACACGCCTGCACGGCATGATCGCCGGCCGCCCGGACTGGTGCATCAGCCGCCAGCGCAGTTGGGGCGTTCCCCTGCCGTTTTTCCTGCACAAGGACAGCGGCGAGTTGCACCCCAAAACGATGGAGATCCTCGACATCGCTGCCGACCTGGTGCAGGCCGGTGGCATCGAGGCCTGGAGCAAGGTCAGCACCGAAGAAATTTTTGCCAAGGTGAATTGCTCCGCCGACGCGCCCGCCTACACCAAGAGCCAGGACATTCTTGAAGTCTGGTTCGACTCCGGCACCACCCACACCACCGTTTTGCGCGGCAGCCACAAAGGCAATTTGCCAGATAGCCATCTGGCGCACGCGCACGAAACTGGCCCCGAAGCGGACTTGTACCTCGAGGGCCACGACCAGCACCGCGGCTGGTTCCATTCGAGCCTGCTCACCGCCTGCGCGATGTACGGCCGAGCGCCCTACCGCGGCCTGCTGACCCACGGCTTCACGGTCGATGCGCAGGGCCGCAAGATGAGCAAGTCTTTAGGCAACGGCATTGAGCCGCAAGTGATCAACCAGAAACTCGGTGCCGAGATCGTGCGCCTGTGGGTGGCGGCAAGCGACTATTCGGGCGACATCGCGGGCGACGACAAAATCCTCGCGCGAGTGGTTGACACCTACCGGCGCATCCGCAACACGCTGAAGTTCCTGATGGCCAATGTGAGCGATTTCGACCCGGCAACCGACGCCGTGCCGCTGGCGCAGATGGTCGAGATCGACCGTTTTTCCCTCTCCCGCCTGGCGCAGTTGCAGGCCGAAATCCTGGCGCATTACGAGGTGTATGAATTCCACCCCGTTGTGGCGAAACTGCAGATTTATTGCAGCGAAGACCTGGGCGCGTTTTACCTCGACGTGCTCAAGGACCGGCTCTACACCACCGG
>JANMMR010000536.1:0-1832 GCA_031373455.1 Rhodoferax sp. | reverse complement strand
CATTCCCTATGGCGCGCTGGTGCCGGAACAACTCGACGGCCTGCTGGCCTGTGGCCGCCACATCTCCTGTGACCGCAACTCCCACGGCTTCATGCGCGAGATTCCGCAGTGCTGGATCACCGGCCAGGCGGCCGGGGCGGCAGCAGCGCTGGCGGTTAAGGGCGGTGTTCAGCCCCGCGCCGTGACCATCGACGCCTTGCAGGCTGCCTTGCTGGCGCAGGGGGTTTATTTGCGGCCGGCGGCGGCTGGCGATTCGTCGGCGGCGCAACAGGCGCAACAGGCAGAGGCGGCGCTGGTGGCGAAACCGGGTGAAACCGTTTTGATACCGGCGTGATGCGCCCATGACACCCCGCACCGCACCCACGCACCGCGACGGCATCCGCACCGGGCGGCGCGCCACCACACCGGCGGAGATCTTGCGCGAATCCCGAAAGAATGCGCGCCCCGATACCGTCAGCGCGCTGGACCGTGGCCTGAGCCTGTTGAGCTGTTTTGAGAAGGGCCAGTTGGCCTTGAGCGCCACCGAGCTGTCGCGCCTGTCGGATATTCCACGCCCGAGCGTCATCCGCCTGGCCGCGACCCTGGTGGCCCACCGCTGGCTGGCGCAAGATGCTGGCGGCGAGCGGTACCGCCTGGGCGCCGGCGTGGTGTCACTGGCACGGGCATTTTTGGCCGGGCTGGACATCCGCGCCGCCGCACGGGCACCCATGCAGGCCCTCGCGGAAGCCACCGGTGGCTCGGTTTACCTCGCGGTGCGTGATGGCCTGGAGATGGTGTTGATCGAAGCCTGCCGCGCCCGCTCCACCATGTTGTCGGCGCGGCTGGACGTCGGCTCGCGGGTGCCTCTGCCCAATTCGGCATTGGGCCGCGCTTATCTGGGTTCCGTGGACGCCGAAACGCGGGCGCAACTGGTTGACTCCCTTCGGCTCTCGCGCGGCAGCGACTGGAACGCGCTGGACGCTGGCTTGCAAACCGCGTTGCAGGAGCACCAGCGCAGTGGTTTTTGCATCAGCGCGGGGGAGTTCCATGCCGAGATCAATTCGGTGTCAGCCGCCATCCTGGGGCCGGACGGCCAGGTCATGTCGTTCAATTGCGGCGGGCCGGCGTATTCGTTCAGTGAATCACGTTTGCGCCTTGAAATCGCACCGGCCTTGCTTCAATTGGCGGCCCAGATCGCCGCCAGCGTTGGAGGCTCCGTCAGCGCGCCACAGGTAACCGGGACATGAGACTGACAGACGAAGAAAAAGCCATGCGCGACGGCACACAGGGTGACGCCATCGCCCGCGCGATGGACCTGTTGATCCGTTATGGCGAGGCGCTGGGGGCGGACGATTTTGTCGAGACCCGCAATGTGTGTGGCACGGTCACCGCTACGACGCCTTTCTTGCGGGATTTCGCTGCCAAGAAAACCGGTGCAGGAGATGGCTCAACGTCTGATCTGGACGCGGTTTTCAGTGAATTCAACCTGGACAGCGCGCAAGTCGTTAGCGTGCCCAAGGTTCGGGCATTCAGTTCTCACTTACAGCTCGGTTTTGATCCGCACCACCCGGTGGAGATGGGCGTGAACGAGCACATGGTGCAGTTCTACAAAAAGTCTGAAGCCATGGCCGCCAAGATGGGCGTGCAGATGATGAATACCTGCACGCCGTACCAGGTGGGCAATGTGCCCACACGCGGCGAACACCTGGCCTGGATGGAATCCAGCGCCGTCGTGTTCGCCAATTCGGTGCTGGGCGCGCGCACCAACACCGAAGGGCGCGAAAGCACCAGCAGCGCGATGTTGACCTGCCGCATCCCCAACTGGGGCTACCACCTGGACGAACCGCGCCTGG
>JANMMR010000519.1:0-4376 GCA_031373455.1 Rhodoferax sp. | reverse complement strand
CCTTCAGCCCAACACGCGCCTGTGTGTCAGCTGCGGGCTCACGCTGGCCCGAAGCCAGGTCGTCAGCCGATCCGTCAAAGACTGGAAAAAATCGCCGATGGCGCTGGACAACGCGACGCCGACCGTGTTTGCCATTGGCCGCTGACACCGTTTCAGCGCAATGCCGGAACCGGGTTCAAGGTCCTCAGCGCCTTCGCGCCACCGTCGCCAATCGAAGCGCCAAAACGTTTGACCAGGCGCTCGGCCACGTTGTCGCGCCGCGTGTAGTCGATGATTTCTTCGGCCTTGACGATTTCACGTGCCACGTAGTCCAGATTGCCCAGTTGGTCGGCCAAACCGAGCTCGACCGCTTGCTGGCCGCTCCAGAACAAGCCGCTGAACATCTCGGGCGTTTCCTTGAGCCGTTTGCCGCGCCCGGTTTTCACCACGTCGATGAACTGCTTGTGGATCTGGTCCAGCATGGTCTGGGCAAAGGCGCGCTGTTTCTCGGTTTGCGGGCTGAACGGGTCGAGAAAACCCTTGTTTTCACCCGCCGTCATCAAGCGGCGCTCAACGCCCACCTTGTCCATCAAGCCGGTGAAACCAAAGCCGTCCATCAGCACACCGATCGAACCGACGATGCTCGCCTTGTCAACAAAAATCTTGTCGGCGCCTGCCGCGATGTAATAGGCTGCTGAAGCGCAGGTTTCTTCCACCACCGCGTAAATCGGCTTATTGTGTTTGGTTTTGAGGCGTTTGATCTCGTCGTTGATGATGCCGGCCTGGACTGGGCTGCCGCCGGGCGAGTTGATCAGCAACACCACGGCCAGTGCACCCGTGTCTTCAAAGGCCGAGCGCATGGCGCCGACCACCAGGTCTGAGCTGGCCTCGCCGCCAGAGGCGATCTCGCCACGTATCTCGACCACGGCGGTGTGCGGCTGGGTCGCATCTTTGGCGCCGGCACCGTGGCCAGTCAATTGCCAGAACACCAGGGCAAAAAAGGCCAGCCATGCCAGCGCCACAAATGTTTTCCAGCGGCGGCGCGATTTTTGCTCGGCCAAGGTGGCAAACGCGAGTTTTTCCAACGTGGCGCGCTCCCAACCAGCGTTTTGCGGCGCACTTTGAGAGGTACCGGACGGCACTTGCGCCTTGATGGCGGGCTCGGCCCACGGAGAGGAAATCGATGGCTCGCGCCGGTTGTCGTCAGAGTCGTTCATGCCTTGCTTTCTAAAATTCCACCGGCTTGAGGTTCCAGGTGGTGCGCCAATGCACCACGCCCACCTGCTCCTCAAGTTCTATTTTCACCAATCCACCACGGCACGGCCCGCCTGCACATTCGCCAGTGGCCGGGTGGTACATGGCGCCGTGGGTGGCGCAAATCAGCCACTCGCCACTGCTGTCAAAAAACCGGTTGGCCTGGAAATCCATTTCCATGGCAACGTGGGCACAGCGGTTGAGGTAGGCATGCACCTTTCCTTCGAACCGGATGGCAAAGGCGCGGCAGGTCTGCCCCGCGTACGTCACGTCAAACGGAACGGCCAGGTCGCTGTCTCTGAGTTCTTCCGCGCTGCACAAGACGATGGATGGGGTTGCCTCTGGCGCGCCCGGAGCGTCGGTTGCGTCGACTGGCCTATGGGATGTGCTGTGTGTCATGTGCTCATCCCCAATTGACCAGCCACTCGTGCAACTCGCGCACCGAATGCGCGACAAATCGCGGCTTCAAGCCGTCAAACGCATCGTGGGCATGTGCGCCATAACTCACGCCCACGCTGGCGCACCCGGCGTTGAGCGCCATCTGCAAGTCGTGCGTGGTGTCCCCGATCATCAGCGTGCGCTCGGGCGTGGCGCCAAACTGCGCCATCAACTCGTTCAACATTTGAGGGTGCGGTTTGCCCCGGGTTTCATCGGCGGTGCGGGAGCCGTGAAACAGGTCGCGCAGGTCGACCGCCTTCAGGGCTTCGTCCAGGCCCTTGCGGCTCTTGCCCGTAGCCACCGCCAGGGTGTGTTCGCGCGCCTTCAAATCCGACAGCAAGGCCAGCACACCGTGAAACAGGGTGATGTCATGCTGGTGCGCCAGGTAGTGGTGCCGGTAACGCTCGCCGAGCTGGGGGTACTTTTCCTTGGGCACATCGGGCGCGGCATGCGCCAGTGCCGGCATCAGCGCCATGCCAATCACGTACGAGGCTTCATGGTCGCTGGGCACCGTGCCGCCCACATCACGCACCGCTTCCTGAATGCAACGGGTGATGATGGCGGTCGAATCAAAGAGGGTGCCGTCCCAGTCGAAGGCGATGAGGTCAAAGTGGCGGTCCGGCATTTTTAAGCGGGTGTTGAAGCGGAGGTTGGCATGAATTGATCAAGATCGGCCGGGAGCTTGGCCATCAGTTCAAGCCGCTCCCCGGTTGCGGGATGGTTGAACTGTAACCGCCAGGCGTGCAGGTACATGCGTTTGAGGCCCTGCTTTTGCAAGGCTTTGTTCAATTCAAAATCACCGTATTTGTCGTCACAGGCGATCGGAAAACCCTCACTGGCCAGATGCACGCGGATTTGGTGTGTGCGGCCGGTTTTGAGCGTCACTTCGAGCAGGGTGAAGTTCAAGCCCTGTTTTTCCATCCGTTGGGCCACTTTGACCAGGGTCACAGACTTCATGCCTTGCGGATCGTCTTTGGAGGTGACTTTGACACGGCGCTCACCCTCAGTGGCACCCCCGGCGCCGGCTTTTGCGGGCAGCAAAAATTTAACCAGGGGTTTGTCGAGCACTTTTTTGTTGGCGGGCCACTTGCCAACTACGAGGGCGAGGTAAGTTTTGCCGGTTTCGCGCTCCCGAAACTGGTCTTGCAAGGCAGTCAATGCCGAGCGTTTTTTGGCCACCAGCAAGATGCCGCTGGTTTCACGGTCCAGGCGGTTCACGAGTTCCAGAAATTTGGCGCCGGGCCGGCTGCGCCGCAGTTGTTCAATCACACCAAAACTCACGCCACTGCCGCCGTGAACTGCCACACCCGCCGGTTTGTCCAGTGCGATCAGGTGGTCGTCCTCAAGAAGGAGCGGAAACGCTCGCGCCGGCACGGTGGAATTGGCCATCGCCTCGGCTTTTTCAGCGACTTTTTCTGAGACACGCACTGGCGGCAGTCGCACCAGATCCCCAATTTCCACGCGGGTATCGGCGTGGGCGCGGCCCTTGTTCACGCGCACTTCGCCACTGCGGAAGATGCGGTAAACATGGGTTTTGGGCACACCCTTGAGCTCGCGCATCAAAAAATTGTCGAGCCGCTGCCCGGCCGAGTGTTCGTCCACTTCCAGCACCGATGCCGAAGGGCGCGCCGGGTCGCCCGCCGCCAGGCGATTGGCCTCTATAATGTGTTGCACTAGCGTTTGGCTGTAAGTGGTTGATTTGATTGCAGGTTGATCCAAAACTTTGGCTTGGCCGGAATCGTGGAACAAGTTTAGTCCACCTTCGCCAATCAGGCTGCATGCAGCAACGCTGGCACAAGTCGATGCCCCCGATCGGTTCTCGTGCAGACAACAGGCCAAATGCCTGTTGTGGCCCGCGGACCCATCGGTCAAACCGACGCAATGAACGATTGAAACGGAATACAAAGTTTGCAGACTTGCGCGTCTTCTCGCCTGTCTGTAAACGGATCGAAGCGAGATGTTTGTGGTGGTCAGCCTGATTCAACTTTGCCGGTGGGGCGTATTCGCCCCGCTTTCAGGCATGCCTCAGCCCGTTGTCCGGTTTGCCAGCGCCTTGACGGGCTATCTGGCGAAAAAGTTTGCTGGCTTTCAGTTGGCAAACCCACAAAATCATTCTCTCGCAGCCCTCCACGCGCCTACGCCTCAACTCGAGCCCTTGCGGGCCTGAGCTGCGGTCTATCGGCATTTCCTCCTCGGTTCATCGCGTCCGTCTGGCATCTTTGGCTCAATTTGAGCCGTTTGGTTTTGCCGAAAGGCAAAGCCCGGAAGAACGAAGAAGGAGAACCGCATGAAACGCATGCTGATCAACGCCACGCAGGCCGAAGAACGCCGCCTGGCCATTGTCGACGGACAAAAACTGCTCGACTACGAAATCGAAATCGAAGGGCGCGAACAACGCAAGGGCAACATCTACAAGGCCGTCGTCACACGCGTCGAGCCTTCGCTTGAAGCCTGTTTTGTCGACTACGGCGAAGACCGCCACGGCTTCCTGCCGTTCAAGGAAATCTCGCGGATGTACTTCAAGGAGGGCGTGTCCGTCAGCCAGGCACGCATCCAGGACGCGATCCGCGAAGGCCAGGAAATGCTGGTGCAGGTCGAAAAAGAAGAGCGCGGCAACAAGGGCGCGGCGCTCACCACCTTTGTCTCGCTGGCCGGCCGTTATGTGGTGCTGATGCCCAATAACCCGCGCGGCGGCGGTGTCAGCC
>JANMMR010000514.1:0-2743 GCA_031373455.1 Rhodoferax sp. | reverse complement strand
AGGCGGTTGGCCAGCAGGCAGCCGGCGGTGCCGGCGCCGATGATGATGTAGTCGAAGGTGAGGGAGGAGTCGGTGGTCATGTGGCCAATGTAGCGTCAACTTCGCTGGAATTCACGCACTCACCACTTACTTCGCGTTCACGATCCCTTTGAAGTCATACGGCACAACGATGCTGTGCACCTTGCCGTTGGCAACGCCTTCGGCAATTTTCAGGTTGGCCATGGCGTTCATGTAGCCGATGGCACCGGCATTCGCGTTCAGTGCGGCGATGCGTTCCGCTTCTTTCTTTGCGGTTTGCACCTCGACTTCCTTGGTTTTGAGCTCGTTTTGCGCACGCACCAGCTCGTTGGCGCTGGCGACAACCACGTCCGCCGGCGTGATGGCCCGCACCTGAATCTGCGAGACGGTGATTTTGTCAGCCAGCTTTTCTTCGGTCAGGGTCTTGATGATGATTTCGCGGATCTTCTGTTCAATGACCTGGCGGTTGTCGGCCATTTTCAACGACTCGTATTCGCGTGCGACCTTGTAGGCGGCGTTGCGCGCACTCAAGGCGACGTAGTTTTGCATCAGCAGAATATCTCCGCTTTTGTCGCTCAAGCCGTGAAAGGTGCGGTTTTTGGTGGTCCACAGTTCTGAAACGGCTGACGGGTTGACGTTGTAGACGACCGTCATGTCAAAGTCTTTGACAGTGGAGTTGTCTGATGCCAGCGGCGTCATGTTGTCGACGGCCACCGCGACATCCTGGATCTTGAACGTGAGAATGTCGCCGATCAGCGTCTGATTGAATGAACCCGGCAGGCGTTCAGTAGGGTCGGTGGTTTTGTCAAAGTTGATGCGCAAACCAACTTCGCCGGTCTCGATGCGGGTGCAGCCGACACTGATCGTCAGCACCGCTGCAAAAATTGAAAATAAAACAAAGCGATTCAAGTGAGAACTCCCAAGACATTCAGTGGCTGGGATCATACTTTCCATCGATCAACTCAAAACTGAAGTTGACTCCATGTCGCGGATACCTTCCCGCTCAACCCGGCTGCCGAATCAAACTCTCTGCCGGGATGCCCAAGCCGGTGTGCAGCTTCCACACCATGGCCATGGTGAGCTTGCGTTTTCCGTTCAGCACTTCATAGACACGATTGCGCTGACCGATCATCGGTACCAGATCGGCGGGTGTCAGGCCCTGCTGCTCCATTCGGAATTTGATGGCCTGCACCGGGTCAGGCGGTGCGATGGGATAGTGTTTGGCTTCGTAAGCCTCAATCAGCGTCACCATCGCCTCAAAATGAGCGCCTGCGTCGCTGTCAGGCTCGGGTTCGTTATCGAAGTATGGGACGACCAGTTGCAAGGCCTGCTGGTAATCAGCTTCCGTGCGGATGGGCCGGATGGGATAGGCATTTTTTTTCATGATGAACTCTCCACAGTCGCCGCATCAACAGCTTCATACTGTCGATGGGTGCCAACAAACTTGATATACACCGCGCCAAATCGATAGGCGACGGCGACGATCAGGCGGTACTCATTGCCCTTGACGTTGAACACCACCCGGTTGCTGCCCACAAAACTTGCGCTGGCATACCTCAACTTGATATCTTGCGGGTGAACCCAATTGGCATGGCTGGCATCTTCAAACCACGTCTGCAAAGCCTGCTTTGAGTTGGGGTGTTTCGTCCAGAATCGAACCAGGCTTGCTTTGGAAATGACCCGCATTTGCGCATTTTAGTCCCAAAATGGGACATTCGTCAAAATAAGTCAGCGACCGGTCAACCCATAAATTGCCTTAAACATTGCCTCAACGGCTCTGGTCGCTTCCGGTTCCAATGCCTGTTGGCTTGCTCCGATTTCGTGCCCGTCAAGTTTCCAAACCTGCGACGGTGTCCCAGGCTCCTTGGCATGAACAAGTTCATTGCGCAATGACCTAAGCCATTGCAACTCTGAATTTTTGTCAAACAAATCAATCGAAGGCTTCAAGTAGGCGTTGGTCGCGACTTGACGTGCTTGCGCTTCAACAGCGGCGCATGCCAAGACGATGGCCGAAACCCATGCACCCGCGCAATAGGCGAGCCGCAGGTCGATTTCAAGCAGCAATGCGTGGCTACTAATGACCGTGCCCGGTTGAATCCGACCAGCCATGCTGAGCAGGCGACGCCTGCGCTCTTCCATCCGCCGTTGCAGATCCAGCATGGTTTGCCCAACATCATCGGCCAACCTAAATCCGTTCGAAATATGCTCTACGCTCACTTCGCCGTCGGCATCACAAACTCCGCCCCTTTGCCAATACTCTCCGGCCAGCGCTGCATGATGGATTTCTGCTTGGTGTAAAACCGCACGCCTTCTTCGCCGTAGGCGTGCATGTTGCCAAAGAGTGAGCGCTTCCAGCCGCCAAAACCGTGCCAGGCCATCGGCACGGGGATGGGCACGGTCACGCCGACCATGCCGATCTGCACGCGGCGGCTGAATTCACGCGCCACGTTGCCGTCGCGGGTGAAAAGGCTGCAGCCGTTGCCGAACTCGTGGTCGTTCACCATCTTCAGGGCTTCGGCGAAGTCTTTGGCGCGCACACACACCAGCACCGGGCCGAATATTTCCTCCTTGTAGATGCGCATGCTGGTTGTCACGTGGTCAAACAGGGTGCCGCCGAGCCAGAAGCCGTTACCGCAGCCGTCACCGGCTGTGGAGCCGTCGAAGCCACGGCCATCCACCAGCAGCTTCGCGCCTTCTTTCACACCCACGTCGATGTAGCCATTGA
>JANMMR010000503.1:0-2212 GCA_031373455.1 Rhodoferax sp. | reverse complement strand
CACGAGCGCGACGAGCGCATCAAACGCCTGGCCGGCAAGATTGACCGCGTTTTGGTCGACGCGCCGTGCTCGGGCCTGGGCACCTTGCGCCGCAACCCCGACCTGAAATGGCGGCAAAGCCTGCAAACCGTGCAGGAGATGGCGGCGCTGCAAGGCGCCATCCTGCAAAGCGCGGCCCGGCTGGTAAAGCCGGGTGGCCGCCTGGTGTACGCCACCTGCAGCCTCCTGCCGGAGGAGAACGAAGCTGTGGCACAGGCGTTTTCAGCCCAGAACCCGGGGTTTGAACCGCTTGCAGTTGGAAAATTGTTGACACAACTCAAAATCGCGCAAACCGAAAGTGCGGCTGGCGCGTTGTGCAGTGGTGGTGAGGCCGGACAAGATTACCTGCGCCTGTGGCCGCACCGGCACCTGACCGACGGGTTTTTCGCAGCGGTTTGGGAAAAACCCCAGTAATTTCCCGAAAAGCGGGTGTGAGTTTTCCAAAATTGACTTGAATTGCGCGATTTAGACGCAATTTATTGAAAGTTAGCGGTATTTTCGAGGTCCCCTAAATTATTTTGCCCAAAAACGGCACGACGCTTTAAAATCTGGGGTTTACGAGTACACCGTTGGTGCGACGCTGGTTGCGCCAGGGGTTGGCTTAAATCTTAAAAAGAGACTTAATCAATGATCCTTCCCGACTGGTCTGTGCTCAACGCCATCGTTGAGTGGCTCGCACACGGCGCCTGGAACCTCACCTGGTGGCAGATGATCTTGTTCACGTTGGCGATGACGCACGTGACCATGATTGCCGTTACCGTCTACCTGCACCGCCATCAGGCGCACCGTGCGCTGGACCTGCACCCGATCGCCTCGCATTTCTTCCGCTTCTGGCTCTGGACCACCACCGGCCAGGTGACCAAGGAATGGGCCGCCATCCATCGCAAACACCACGCCAAATGTGAGCAGGCCGATGACCCGCACAGCCCGCAGATTTACGGCATCAAGAAAGTGCTGTTCCAGGGCGCCGAGTTGTACCGCACCGAACAGAAAAACGCGGAAACCATGGTCAAGTATGGCCACGGCACACCTGACGACTGGCTTGAGCGCAACCTGTACACGCCTTTCTCATGGCAAGGCGTGGGCCTCATGATGATTGTCGACCTGGCGCTGTTTGGCATGGGCGGCCTGGCCGTGTGGGCGATGCAAATGGCCTGGACGCCGATCATGGCGGCCGGCATCATCAATGGCGCTGGCCACTACTGGGGTTACCGCAACTTCGAAGCGCCTGATTCGAGCACCAACATCTCGCCCTGGGGCATCATCATTGCCGGCGAAGAGTTGCACAACAACCACCACACCTATCCCACGTCGGCCAAGTTGTCCGTCAAGCCGTATGAATTCGACATCGGCTGGATGTACATCCGCCTGATGGAAATGACGGGCCTGGCCAAAGTCAAAAAGACACAACCCAAACTGGCCTTTGGCGACATCCGACCGGTGGCCGACGAGAAAACACTCGAGGCCCTGATTTCCAACCGTTATGAAATCATGGCGGGTTACGCCAAGGGCATGCGCGAAGCCTTCAAACACGAAATTGACGACCTCAAAGCGCGCAGCGCTGATGCCGCCATGATCAAGGCCGCCAGCCGCTGGCTGCACCGCGACACCGACAAGGTGCCCGCCCACGCCGTGGCACACCTGAATGTGGCCCGTGCCGCGTCGCCGGTGCTCGACAAAATGGTGGTGATGCGCGAAGAGCTGCGCCAGATGTGGCTCAACACCTCACACTCGCGCGAGCACCTCACAGCCGAGCTCAAAGACTGGTGCCATCGGGCAGAAGCCAGCGGCATTGCCGCGCTGGCACAGTTCTCGGTGCGGCTCAGGGCAGCCCGCGCCTGACGCGCAACAAGCTTGGGGCCGGCGCAATTATTTGCTCCTGCCCCATTCTTGACCCCAAAAAAAACCCGCTGTGAAGCGGGTTTTTTTTGGGGAAAAATTCCGAAAGAAGCCGGATTACTTCAGCTTCCGCTGAATTATTTCAGCTTCATTTCCTTGTAGTCCACATGTTTGCGGGCCACTGGATCAAATTTCTTGATCAGCATTTTCTCGGGCATGGTTTTCTTGTTCTTGCTGGTGGTGTAGAAGTGACCGGTACCAGCTGTCGACTCAAGCTTGATTTTTTCGCGTCCGCCTTTGGTTGCCATGGTGGTTCTCCTTCAGTTCAGGCTTG
>JANMMR010000502.1:0-4378 GCA_031373455.1 Rhodoferax sp. | reverse complement strand
GTCGCGGCAACCCTGCTCCGTATGGAACCAATCCAGGAATTGAACCATCGTCTTGGGATAATCGACTCCGGCCTTTGGTGGTTTCTGCTTGCCATCCATGCTGAAATCATACCGCTGTGGAGCTAACAGGACAGCCCGTCACTCATGTTAATTATCTTCGCTTTTTTGCCCCATTTGAAGAAATTTATAGATTTTTCGGGATTCAAGTCACGTATTAATTGAATAGTTTGCTATATTTTTTATAGCTCTTGCCAGATTCAACCCCCACACTTGCGCTGGCTTTGATTTGGGTGCAAGCTCTGGTTACGCTTTGATAAGGTTTTGCGCCAGCGTGCAGCTGGAAACTGGAGGTCACATGACGACACGACGCCGCCTGGTTCACCACATCGTCGCTTTGGGCCTCGCCGGCCTGTGCGCTACAGCCACCTTCGCCGCCACGCCGCCCCCGCCCGGCGCGCAGGCCATGATCGACGCCCTCTCCCGTGCCAACGCGGCGGTGGTGGGTGTGCGGGTGGGTGTGGCCGACGACGCGCGCTCGGCCGAAACCCTGGGCAAAGATCGCACCGGCTCGGGCGTGGTGATCGGCGAAGACGGCCTGATCCTCACCATCGGCTACCTGATGTTGGAGGCGCAGAACATCCAGATCGTCACCGCCGACAACAAAACCATACCCGCGCAAGCCGTAGCCTACGACCTGGCCACCGGTTTTGGCTTGATCAGGCCCCTGTTGCCGCTGCGTGGCGTCAAGCCGGTGCCGCTGGGCAAACTCGAAGAGGTCAGCCCCGGCGAATCACTCATGGCGTCAGTTGGCGCGCAGGCCGGCGGCGGCGACGCCGATGTGAGCATGACGCAGCTGGTCAGCAAACGGCCGTTCTCGGGTTATTGGGAGTACCACATCGAAGCAGCCGTGTTCACCAGCCCGCCCATTGGCAACCACTCGGGCGCGGGCCTGTTCAACCAGAAGGGCGAGTTGATCGGCATTGGCAGCCTGTTTGTCGGCGACGCCATGGGCGGCAACCGGCGCCTGCCCGGCAACATGTTTGTGCCCACCGATTTGTTGCGGCCGATCCTCGCCGAGATGCAAAAAACCGGCGGCACCGCGCTGAGCCGCCGCCCGTGGATTGGCCTCTCCTCCACCGAGCAAGGCGGCCGCGTGCAGATCGTGCGGGTGAACCGCGACAGCCCGGCCAAAGACGCCGGCCTGGAAGCAGGCGATTTTGTACTCGCCGTTGATGGCGAGAAAATTTCGACGCTGGAGAGTTTCTACAAAAAACTCTGGGCGCGCGCACCCGAGTCGGAGATCAAACTCACGGTGCTGCAAGGCGCCGACGTGAAAACGCTGGTGCTCAAAAGCGTTGACCGCATGGCGACGATGAAGAAGCCTGCGGGGATTTAGGTTTTTTCTGTTTGAGGTCTGCCCTAACCTCCAAACTTCCAATGCCCTTGAGGGCACGGCAAGATCGACCGCCGCGCCGCCAGCAAGGCATCACGCCGCCGCTCCTCATGGTGCTTAACCCGCGTCGCCTGCGGCGCCACGGCGCACAAATCGTCGGGACGGCGTGATGCCCCGCTGGCGGGGAATGTTTGCGGTGGAGTGAACACCACGAATCGGATGCCGTAGGCGCCCTGCCGACTTTGCCAAATTCAATACGCCTGTTTGCTCAATCCGGATAAGATGCCACGACCATGTCGGCATTGGATTTTTTTGAATTGAGACTGCCATGTGATCTGGTGAGTCGCCGTGTTATTCGGCAAATTTGCCGGAGATATCAAAGTTAGAACGGTCGGATTAACGTAGGGGGAGGCCCAACGAAGTGAGCACCCTCATTGTCAGCGTGGTGGCGTTGCTAGCGTCCGCGCTCACGTTCTTCTCGGGTTTTGGGCTGGGAACCTTGCTGCTCCCGGCGTTTGCGCTGTTCTACCCCATCGGACAAGCTGTTTCGCTTACCGCTATCGTCCATTTTCTCAACGGGTTGTTCAAGCTTTGGCTGGTGGGGCGCCACGCGAATCTTCGTGTTGTGCTGCTATTCGGATTGCCCGCGCTTGGCGCGTCCTTTCTCGGTGCGTGGGTGCTGCTTTGGCTCTCCGAGTTCAAGCCTCTGGTCAGTTACTCCTTGCTCGGGCGAGAAGTCCTGATTGCTCCCGCGAAACTCGTAGTAGGCGTCTTGCTTCTGCTGTTTTCCACTGCAGACCTTGCTCCGAAATTTCGAAACATGTCGTTCGCCCCGAAGTACTTTCCTCTGGGTGGGGTTCTGAGCGGCTTCTTTGGCGGCTTGGCGGGTATGCAAGGCGCACTGCGCTCGGTGTTCTTGGCCAAGTCCGGGCTGTCCAAAGAGCAGTACGTTGCAACCGGAGCGGTCATTGCCTTTCTGATCGATATCTCGCGCTTGTCGGTTTACGTGCCCGCGTTCCTTGCGGCAAGGGCATCGCTTGACTATTCGATTCTCGCTGCGGCCGTTCTCGCTGCTCTGACCGGCGCGCTTGTTGGCAATCGCTATTTGAAGAGCGTAACGATGAAGGGGATCCAAGGTGTGGTGGCTATCATGCTGTTCGCAGTAGCACTGGGGCTGATCTCAGGCGTTCTGTAGCGGCACATAGGCAGCGGTTTGGCGCGTTGCGGTCTAGCCAGCGCATAACCGACGCATCAGAACGTCGCACACGCCACGATGTCAGGCGAGGGAACCCCCTGGCGCTTGGCAGCGCCCCGGTTTCCCTTTGACATCCATCCTTCACCGCCAGCGGGGCATCACGCCGTCCCGACGATTTGTGCGCCGTGGCGCCGCAGGCGACGCGGGTCAAGCACCATGAGGAGCGGCGTCGTGATGCCCCGCTGGCGGGGAAAAATGGGGCGGAGTAAAAGCCACGAATCTTTGCAGCCTGACATACCCGCGCCGAACATCATTTGCTATATTTAATACAGCAAATAAATTAATAACTACGTGACTTGAATGCCATTTTATTCAATTTTTTTGCAATTTTCACGTCAAAATGGTCTTATCGCACCCATTTTGGGTACTTTAAAAGGCCGACCCGTTCAACGCGCTGACCATCAACTCGCCGTAAAAATGTCGAATGGTGTTCAAGGTCTGGTTGTGGGTGGAAGCGGACACTGCGCGCGCGACCGCCAGCATCGTCAAAAATGCCGCTACCGCGCGCGTATGGCGCATGCCCTCCTTGCGCCCATGCCTGCGGATAAAGACTTGACCTAGCGCAAATATCGAACCCACTCGCGCGCCTGGTCCAACAGCCGAACCGAGTGGAGGGGTGCCGCAGCGACATTTGGCCTGCAGGGTTTCAAAGATTTATTTATAGCTGATCTCATATGCACTAAAAATCTAAAAATCCAGGCAAATCAGTTATTTACGATGCGACCTATGACCACGATCAACGGTAAGGCCTTCAGTCAACGGCGGGTTTTACGAGATACATTAGGCGTCACGAAAACAGTTCGAGTCCAGCACGTCGTTGGAAGTCCTCACACCAATGCTCATGTACACCCTGCCAGACTATGAAGTCGCTCGCGCCGAACTAAATTCACTCACCGAGAAGCAGCACAATTCCAACGTTGAGTGCCAAAAGACGACCCTTCCGTCTGAGGCCGTGTAATGTGAGAGCACAATGCTGGCCATGGCAATCAAGAGTGTGCAAATCAACATCGGCGGTTGGACTCGAGCTTGAATCGCTCTTTCGGCAGCCTGGTTAGTAGGAACTTTGGCCGTAGGAACCTCTGATTTCTACGACCTGAAATCAGAGAAGCGATATCAAATAGACAGAGAAGACTTCGGCAAGTTTGTCATGGTCTTCTCTGGACAGCAGAGCGAGGAAGAGGTAGGAAAGTACATCTCTGAAAAGACGTTTCAGGAGCTTGAAAAGTCTCCCAAAGCATATGTTGGCAAGGTCATTCGCGAACCCTATGACAAATACGTTGATGCGAATCAAGGTCCGAAGTTGCTCGCCTACACAAAGGGTGGACTTCTGCCAGTCTTAGCTCTTCTCGCGCTCGGGTGGTCTTTTGCTTGGGTCAAGCGTGGCTTTCAGCGTAATGTTGGCGCCTGACTCTTTAGAGGGACTTCCATAAAAGTCAACAGTGTGGTTTTGTTTTTTCTTGATGACGGTATTCATTGCGGTTCGGGGGCAAAGCTGCTGTCAACAAGGAACAAACTGCGCACATCTAGAGACGGTCTCGTTGCGCATTTCGGTTCGGACACCCAGCAGCAGAATGCCGCGTCACGACGCTTGCTGCGTGACGGGCAGCTTCGACGCTAAACAGCTTCATGCTTGACAACTTGACTTGCGGGAAATCGTAAATACAATGTACGTATGATTGAGTTCGAATGGGATGAGGCTAAAGCCACTGTAAATCTCAAGAAACATCAAG
>JANMMR010000469.1:0-3731 GCA_031373455.1 Rhodoferax sp. | reverse complement strand
GACGGATTCCGAGCTGATCCTGACGCAATTGAGCGCCGAGGGTTACCAAACCTCCAAGACTTTTGAAGGCGCCGACCTGGTGATCGTCAACACCTGCGGCTTCATCGATGACGCGGTGAAGGAAAGCCTGGACACCATTGGCGAGGCGCTGGCCGAAAACGGCCGCGTCATCGTCACCGGGTGTTTGGGCGCCAAATCAGGCGCAGACGGCGGCAACCTGGTGCGCCAGATGCACCCAAGTGTGCTGGCCGTGACGGGCCCGCACGCCACACAGGAAGTGATGGACGCGGTGCACCTGAACCTGCCCAAACCGCACGACCCGTTTCTCGACCTTGTGCCCAACAGCTTCGCGAATAGTTTCGGTGTGGCGGGCATCAAGCTCACGCCGCGCCACTACGCGTATTTGAAAATCAGCGAAGGCTGCAACCACCGCTGCACGTTTTGCATCATTCCGTCGATGCGCGGCGATCTGGTCTCGCGCCCGATTGGCGACGTGCTCAACGAAGCGCGCGCGCTGTTTGAAGGCGGCGTGAAGGAGTTGCTGGTGGTCAGCCAGGACACCTCGGCCTATGGCGTGGACGTGAAATACCGCATGGGCTTTTTTGACGGCAAACCCGTCAAGACCCGCATGCTCGATTTGGCGCAGGCGCTCGGCGAACTCGCAGCGCCCTACGGCGCCTGGGTGCGGCTGCATTACGTGTACCCGTACCCGAGTGTGGACGACGTGTTGCCGATCATGGCCACTGGCGCCGTGTTGCCCTACCTCGATGTACCGTTGCAGCACAGCCACCCTGATGTGCTCAAACGCATGAAGCGCCCGGCCAGCGGCGAGAAGAATCTGGACCGCATTTTGAAATGGCGCGAAACCTGCCCCGAGATCGTCGTGCGAAGCACTTTCATCGCGGGTTTTCCGGGCGAAACCGAAAGCGAATTCCAGCACCTGCTGGACTTCATGCAGGAAGCAAAAATCGACCGTGCCGGCTGTTTTGCCTACAGCCCGGTTGATGGCGCCGCTGCCAACGACATCTCCGGCATGTTGTCGATCGAACTGCGCGAAGAGCGCCGCGCGCGCTTTATGGAAGTGGCCGAAGCCGTCTCCGCCGCCAAACTGCGCCAGCGCGTCGGCTCCACCATGCAGGTGTTGGTCGATTCAGCCCCCGGCATGGGCAAAAAGGGCGGGGTAGGCAGAACCTACGCGGATGCGCCAGAAATCGACGGCACCGTGAAATTGCTGCCCCCCGAGCGCATCAGCAAAACGCTCAGGGTGGGTGAATTCACCAAAGCCTTGATCGTCGGCGCGCAGGGCCACGACCTGATTGCGCAGCCGGTTTGACGCATTCCGCTTCCAAATCATCCGTGCAGGGCGTTGCGCCTCCTAGCCGTGCCGGAGCACTGTCTTCGTCGGCGCGCCTACTTCACGAATGATTTGGAAACGGAATGAGCTGATGGCCTATATTTGCCCGCAGCAACTCGGGATATCACGGCTAAACTCACAAAGTGAAGGCGAAAAAAAATGGCAGCCAAGTAAATTCTTGCTGCCATTTCATCCAAATGAAACCACGTTCAGAAACTGATTTTGCGGGATGCAGTGCAAGGCGGAAAACGCAGCAATACACGCGTATTGCGAGGCTTTCCAACGCCCTGCACTACACAATGAAATTGCGCCCGGAAAATCAGTTTATGAAGGTGGTTTGGTGCCCAGGAAGGGACTCGAACCCCCACGAAGTTACTCGCTAGTACCTGAAACTAGTGCGTCTACCAATTCCGCCACCTGGGCCTCAAGTTGCGAAACAAGCTGCATAAGCAGCTTGTTGTATGTTTCAGGAAAGAGAGAATTATATCAAGAATATCAGTCAAACCAGCGCATTGCTGGATGAAGTTGAAGGGACCGTTCAAGGTCATCGCGATGGGCACGGTTTTGTGTCCCGTGACGACGGCGGCCCCGACATTTACCTGCCGCCCAATGAAATGCGCGCGGTGTTGCACAAGGACCGCGTCAAGGCGCGTGTGGTGCGCAACGACCGCAAGGGCCGCCCCGAAGGCCGCGTGGTCGAGATCGTCGAGCGGCCGCCGCAGCCGATCATTGGCCGCCTGCTGCAGGAAAGCGGCGTGTGGTTGGTGGCGCCGGAAGACAAGCGTTATGGCCAGGATGTGCTGATCCCCAAAAGCGCCACCGGAGCCGCCAAACCCGGCCAAGTGGTGGTGGTGGAACTCGTCGAGCCGCCGGCCTTGTTTGGCCAGCCCGTTGGCCGCGTCAAGGAAGTGCTGGGCGAGATCGACGACCCGGGCATGGAGATCGAAATTGCGGTGCGCAAATACAGCGTGCCGCACGAGTTCTCCGACGCCTGCATTGCCCTGGCGCGCACCCTGCCCGACAAGGTTTTGCCCACCGACAAAAAACACCGCATCGACTTGACCGACGTGCCGCTGGTCACCATTGACGGTGAAGACGCGCGCGATTTTGACGACGCGGTCTACTGCGAGCCGGCCACCCAGGGGCGCGGCAAGACTGCGGTGAAAGGCTGGCGTTTGCTGGTGGCCATTGCCGACGTGAGCCACTATGTGCAAACCGGCTCCGCGATCGACGTAGACGCCTACGACCGCGCCACCAGCGTGTATTTCCCGCGCCGCGTCATTCCGATGCTGCCGGAGAAACTCTCCAACGGCCTGTGTTCCCTGAACCCGGATGTCGAGCGCCTGTGCATGGTGTGCGACATGTTTGTCAACAGCAGCGGCGAGGTGTCGGCCTACCAGTTCTACCCGGCCGTGATGTTCAGCCACGCGCGCTTCACCTACACCGAAGTGGCCGCAATTCTGGCCAACACCAAAGGCCCGGAAGCTGTGAAACGCAAGAGCCGGGTTGACGACCTGCTGAACCTGCACGATGTGTACCGGGCGCTCCTGACCCAGCGCAACAAACGCGGCGCGGTAGATTTTGAAACCGTGGAAACGCAGATCATCTGCGACGAAAACGGCCGCATCGAACGCATCGAGCCACGCACCCGCAACGACGCACACAAGCTGATTGAAGAGGCCATGCTGGCCGCCAACGTGTGCAGCGCCGACTTCATCCTGCAGAGCAAACACGCCGGCCTGTACCGGGTGCACGAAGGCCCGACGCCGGAGAAAAAAGAAACCCTCAAGGCCTACCTCAAGGCCTTGGGGCTCGGGTTGTCGATCTCCGACGACCCCAAACCTGCCGAGTTCCAGGCCATCGCCAACGCCACCAAAGACCGGCCGGACGCGCAGCAGATCCACTCCATGCTGCTGCGCGCGATGCAGCAGGCGATCTACACGCCCAGCAACAGCGGCCACTTTGGCCTGGCGTTTGAGGCCTACACCCACTTCACCAGCCCGATCCGGCGTTATCCGGATTTGCTGGTGCACCGTGTGATCAAGGCGATTCTGGGCAAGACGAAATACCAGTTGCCCAGCCTGCCCACGCCCGGCGAGGCGCATGCCAAGCTGTCGCGCCGGCTGGAGAAGGGCCTGGCCGCCAAGGTGGCCGACCCCAACCACAAACCGAAAAAAGCCAGTGCCGACCAGCTCGCCTGGGCCGCCGCAGGGTTGCATTGCAGCGCCAACGAACGCCGCGCCGATGAGGCCAGCCGCGACGTGGAAGCCTGGCTCAAATGCAAATACATGCGCGAGCACCTGGGCGAGGAATACGGCGGCGTGGTGAGTTCAGCCACCAGCTTCGGCATTTTCGTGACGCTGGACGCCATGTACGT
>JANMMR010000451.1:0-8972 GCA_031373455.1 Rhodoferax sp. | reverse complement strand
CCCGGCACGTTGGTCATCACCGCCGTGGTCTTGCGGCCGAACAGGTTCAGCATGGCGTGCTGCGCGGGCTTGATCAGCAGGCCGGCCACCGCCAGCAGCCCGAAGGCCAGGAGGGGCTGCATGCTGCCCTTGAGTTGTGACATGCGTCGACGCACTTCGTAGACCCGTTCGACCGGGTTGTCCAGACCGATCGGCAACACCACCGGCGCCAGGCCAAACTGGTTGCCCAGCTTGTAGGCGTGCTCCACCGGGCGCAGGTTCACCGGCACCATGGCGCGGATCTCCTTGCCGGCCACCTCGTCGCCCTTGTCCAGCAGGTACTGCGCGATGGCGCCTGCGACACAACTCATCAGCACGTCGTTGATGGAGCAATTGAGCGCCTTGCCCACGGCGCGCACTTCTTCGAGCGGAATCGGCGGGCACCAGGCGACTTTTTTGCGCGGCCCCGGTGTGCCTTTGAGGCGGGTGGGCGAGTCGTCGGGCATGAGCAGCAAGGCGGCCGAATCGCTGGCCAACTGCATGGCGAGCCGGGCCATGTCGACGCCGGCTTCCACGCCCTGCTCCACGCCTTTTTGCGGGTCGCCCAACACGCCAAACGATTTGGCCGCGCCTTCAGCGGCCTTGCCCAAAGCCCGCACCGCCAGCTTGGTGAAGGGGCCCAGCAGGCTGTGCTCGATCCAGTCCTCTACGCCCTGCAGCCCCTCGCGGTGCGGCGCGCGGGCTTGCCGCTCGGGCGGTGGCGCGCCGCCGTCTACCAACGACTGGGTGACGGAAATCAGGGCGATGCCGTCGGCGATGCAGTGGTGGATGCGCACGATCAGCGCCGAGCCGCCCTGGTAGTCTTCGACCAGGTGAAACTGCCACAGCGGGCGTTTGGGGTCCAGCGGGGAGGTTGCCAGCTCGGCCACGCGCTCCTGCAAGGCCTCCTGCAAGGTCTCCTGCTTTTGGCCTTTGGGTTTGCGGGCGAGTTTTTCCAAAACCACCTGATGGTGGATGTCAAAGTGCCGGTCTGCCACCCAGGTTGCGCCGCCCGCGTCTTGCACCACCCGCTGGGTGAAGCGCGGGTATTGGATCAGGCGCTCCTGAACCCGTTCACACACGGCGCGGTAACTTACGCCGGGCTTGAGCACCCAAACGCCCACAATCATCATCAGGTTGGCGGCTGAATCCATGCGCAGCCAGGCGGTGTCGACCTTGCTCATGCGCTCGCCGCTCAGGCCCAGCGTGCCGCCCAGTGCGTCTGAAACGTTTTTGCGCGCCACACGGGCGGCTTTCGTGACGGCCGCGCGGGCCGTTTGACCGGCTGCGCTGGCGCTGACTCGGGTAACCATGGTGCCTCCTGCTGTGTGGTGCGAATTCCTGTGCCCTATTTTGCGGTCAATTCAACCGGCGCCCTTCGCACTTGAATTCGCCATTAATATGGAGGGCACAACAACCCAACTCACGGAGCTGACCATGGCCGACCTGAAAGCACAATTTGAAGCCGCCGCCGCCAATTCAAAAAACCTGACCGAGCGCCCCGACAACGCCACGCTGTTGAAAATCTACGCCCTCTACAAGCAGGGCAGCGTGGGTGACAACACCGAAAAGAAGCCCGGTTTCGCCGACATGGTGGGCCGCGCCAAATGGGACGCGTGGAATGGGCTCAAAGGCACCGCCAGCAAAGACGCGATGCAGCAGTACATTGACCAGATTGCTTCGTTGAGCTGAAACCCGCGCCGCGCTGGCTGCAAGGGCTGCGCCGCCGCCGCGCAATACCACTCAGCCCGTCTGAGCCCTTGGGCCCGGCTCCAGGGCGCCACTCACCGAGGCGCCAAAACGCGAGTCGTTTTCCGCCTTGACGGCATCAGCCTGTTCGTCTTTGATCGCCTGCAACTGCATGCGCCGGAAAACGATCAGGGTGCCGGTGTCCAGGGTGCGTTCACATTCGGCGAGTGCAGCCGCCAGGTGCACGCTGCCGGGGCGCAATTTGCGCAGGCCGGCTTCGTCCAGGTCCCAGTCGTC
The DNA here is from genome assembly GCA_031373455.1 of Rhodoferax sp. Classification (GTDB taxonomy): domain Bacteria; phylum Pseudomonadota; class Gammaproteobacteria; order Burkholderiales; family Burkholderiaceae_C; genus JANYCG01. The sequence continues at coordinate 6,968 of JANMMR010000451.1, read as the reverse complement.
TGAGCCCGAGCGCTCGAGCAGGCGTGTCAGCTTCATGGCCAACCCGCGCGTGTACGTGAAATGGTTTTTGCCGTGCTGGGGGTGCAGGCGGCTAAGCACCAGCGAGATGCCGCCCAGCAGGATCTGGCATTCAAACAGCTCGGAATCGTCGGTCACCGTGGGCAACGGCAAGGCGTCGTTCCAGATCGGCGGGTTTTCCGGGTGTTGGGTGAGCATGCTGAAATTCTAGGAGTTATTCAGTAATTTGTAACAAATAAATGCACTGAAAAACACCCGGAGTTCCAGTGATTACCCCATGTCGGGGTGCGCCTGACAGACCAGGCTGACTGCCGCCTGCCTACTGGACCACTCCGCGCGATTTGAGCTCGGCAATTTGGGCCGCTGTCAGGCCCACCTCGCGCAACACGGCATCGGTATCCTGCCCGAGTTTGGGGGCGTTTCGGCGGTGGCCACCGGGCGTGAGCGAGAGCTTGGGCACGAAGCCCGGTACCATCAACTGGCTGCCATCGTCCATCGCCACCTGGCCGAGCATGCCACGCGCCGCGAAATGCGGATCTGCCGCGATATCGGCCACGGTGTAGATCTTGCCGGCCGGCACTTCGGCCTGTTCAAGCAGCGCCATCACCTCATCGACCGAGCGGGCGCTGGCCCACTGGCCAATGGCGTCGTCGATTTCCGTCACGCGCGTGACGCGGCCGGCGTTGTCGGCGAGGCTGGGGTCCCGCCCCAGGTCGTCACGGCCGATGGCCTGCATCAGGCGTTTGAAGATGCTGTCGCCATTGCCCGCAATGATGGCATAGCCACCACCCTGGCAGCGGTAGGCGTTGGTCGGCGCAATGCCCGGCATGGCGCTGCCGGCCGGGCCGCGCACCACATTGAAAGCGCTGTATTCGGGCAGCAGGCTCTCCATGCAATTGAAAACAGCCTCAAACAGGGCAATGTCGATCACCTGGCCACGGCCCTTGGGCGCGCCGGCGCTGATGGAGTTGTGCCGGTGCTGAAGTGCCATCAGGATGCCGATCACACCGTGCAGCGAAGCCAGCGTATCGCCAATGCTCACCCCCACGCGTACCGGCACATGGCCCGGCTCGGCGGTGAGGTGGCGCAGGCCGCCCATGGCTTCGGCCACCACGCCAAAGCCGGGGCGGTCGCGGTAAGGGCCGGTCTGCCCATAACCGCTGATGCGCAGCATGATCAGGCCCGGGTTGGCGGCCTGCAGCACCTCGGGGCCAAGGCCCCAGCCTTCCATCGCGCCGGGGCGGAAGTTTTCAATCACCACGTCGGCCTCGGCGCAAAGGCGGCGCACCACATCCTGCGCGTCTGGCTCCTTCAGGTTCAACGCCACCGAGCGTTTGTTGCGCGATTGCACCTGCCACCAGACCGAGGTTCCGTCTTTGACCAGGCGCCAGCGGCGAAGCGGGTCACCACCGGGGTCGTTGGCGCGTGCCGGCGGCTCGATCTTGATCACGTCGGCACCGAAGTCGGCGAGGGTTTTGGCGGCGAAAGGGCCGGCTATCAACTGGCCCATCTCGATCACTTTGAGGCCCGCGAGCGGGCCGAGGTTTTGCGCTGTCACCGCGGGTCAGGCCTTTTTGTGTGTTTTTTTGGCTGCGGACTTTTTGGCGGTGGCATCGGCTGGCTCCGCGAGCAGCGCATCAAGGTTCTTCACGATTTCACTCTCGATGCGCCCTTTGAACGCCCCGAGCAAAAAACCGAGTTTGGCATTGAGCTCAAATTTGTCCTTGGTGACCTCCAGCGTGCCACTGGCGCCGGCCCGCGTGAAACACACTTCGTCGCGCGCCGTGCCTTCTTCGTAATTGCAGGCCATTTGCAGGCCCTTCTCGGCCTGCTCCGCCCAGCGGTAAGCCACTTTGCGCGCCTGCGCCAGGCCGAGCTTGTGGTTTCGGTGAATGTGGATGTCGGCCAAGGGGCCTCCTTATTTGTCAATCGGCGTTGAAAAGGTTTGATCCGCCAGGGATTTGCGGCGCTCATTCTCGGGCAACCGGGCGAGCTGACGCACGGCATCATAAAACGCTGGCCAAGGTGATTGCAGCAGTGATTGCTGCCGCGATTGCGCCGCGTTCTTGTAAAACAGGGCTTCGAATTGCGGAACGAGTTCATCGTAGGCCGCCTGCGCGCCGAATGACGCGTTGTTGGCGTTAGCGACCCAGGCGTCGTAACCGGCCAGATTCAGGGGTGTGTCCGACGCCGCTTGCCACCGGGCTCGAAGTCCGTCGTAACCCGCCCGGAATCGCTCCATGGCGGCTTTCTTCAGTTCCGCCTTGTCCGCGGCGCCGTGCGACGGCTCGCTCGCGGAGCCATAGAGGCTGGACAAAGCGCGCCGCGTCGCTTGCGTCAAGGCGCGAAACTGCTGGCGGCGCTCCGAATTGGCATTGAACAGGCGTTTCACACCTTCAGAGCTGTATTGCTCGATCCAACGGTTGCCACCCAGGCGCTCGACCGCGGTCGCGAATGATTCGTTGAACATGGTGTCATTTTTGGCATAAGCCACCTGGTGCGCCAGCTCGTGAAAGAGCAAGCGGGCCAATTCGGCTTCTGGGTAGTGGATGAAGGTATTGAGCAGTGGGTCACCACCCATCCAGTTCATCCAGCCGAGTGTTGAATAGGCCGGCACGCTGTAAACACTAACCTCCAGGCCCTGCGATTTGAGCTCTGCCGCCAGAGCGCGTGCCCCGGCTTCCTCAAAGTAACCGCGGTACCCCACGCAGCCTGCAACGGGGAAACACCAGGTTTTCAGCGTCAGGGAAAACTCGGGCGCGGCGACCACGTTCCAGACCACCGCACTGCGCTGGATGTCGGCGTAACGCGTGTAACTCGGGTTGTCGGGCAATGCCAGTTCGGTGACGGCAAACCGGCGGATGCGTTGCGCCAGTTCCAGTTGACTCTTGAGCCGGGGCGGCGCGGCTGGCTCGCCCAGCCAGACGTCCACGGGCCTGGCGGCCTGCATCACACCAAAATGGCCTTGGGCCGACTGCAGGTAATACCCCAAGTCGGCGCAGCCAGCCAGAGCAAACGACAAGCTCAAGCACAGCGGCAAGGACGCGGCCCGCCTGAACCGCTCCAAGTTATTGGCCACTGAACCGGTAGTGGAGACACCCTGCATGGTCAATCGGGCACTACCGCTGTCACTTCAATTTCAACTTTCGCCCGCGACTCAACCAGCGCCGCCACCTGGACACAGGTCATCGCGGGGAAATGGCGTCCGACCACGTCACGGTAAACCGCGCCAAGCTCCTTGAGGCGGGCGCTGTACTCCGCACGGTCCAGGATGTACCAGGTCATGCGCACCATATGCTCGGGGCCGGCACCCCCCACTTTGAGCACCGCCAGCACATTGCGCAGCGCTTGCGCGGTTTGCAGAATGAAGTCGTCGGTCTCAAACTGTTGCCGGGCGTTCCAGCCGATCTGGCCACCCACAAAAATCTGTGTACCGCGCGCCGCAATGCCGTTGGCATAACCTTTGGCTGGCGCCCATCCCTCGGGTTGGAGTTGTTTCATGGCTGGCTCAAGGTGATTTCAATTTGAAACGCTGCAGCTTGCCGGTTTCGGTGCGTGGCAGGGCGCTGACAAATTCTATTTCGCGCGGGTATTTGTAGGGCGCAATGACCGCCTTCACATGTGCCTGCAAGGAAGCAGCCATTGCTGCATCAGCCAAATAGGACGGCTTCAACACGCAATAGGCCTTGATGATCGCACCGCGTTCATTGTCGGGCTTGCCGACAACGGCACATTCGGCCACTGCCGGGTGACTCAACAACGCGTCTTCCACTTCGGGCGCGCCCACGTTGTACCCGGCGGTGACGATCATGTCGTCCGTACGCGCATGGTAGAAAAAGTAGCCATCGGCGTCTTGTAAAAATGCGTCTCCCGGGTAGTTCCAGCCATTTTTCACATACACCTGCTGGCGGGGGTCGTCCAGGTATTTGCAGCCGGTAGGGCCGACCACAGCGAGTTTGCCAACTATGCCACGGGGCACTTCAAGGCCCGCGTCATCCACCACTTTGGCGGTGTAACCCAGCACCACCTGGCCAATGGCGCCAGGGCGCATTTGTCCGGGCGGGGATGAGATAAAAATATGGAACATTTCAGTGGCCCCAATGCCATCGGTCAACTCGATACCGCTGGCTTCACGCCAAATGGTTCGGGTGGCATTTGGCAAACTTTCGCCAGCGCTCACGCAAACGCGCAGCGGGGGATTGCCGCGGGCAAGGTTTTGCGCCTTGAGACACGGTGCCATTTGCCGGTAAAAAGTGGGGGCCGTGTAGCAAATGGTGGCGCCCACGTCGTGGATCACCTGCGCCATGCTCTCGGGCGTGTACGGGGCATCGTGAAAATACACCGAAGCGCCTGCCCACATCGGAAAAATCAACAGGCCGCCCATGCCAAACGTGAAGGCCAGCGGCGGCGAACCAACCACAATGTCGTCCGGCCGGGGCTTGAGCACGTGCCGGGGCCAACACTCGCAGGCAGCCAGAATGTCGCGGTGGCTGTGCAGCGCCGCCTTGGGTTTGCCGGTGGTGCCCGAGGTGAAAGCCATCATGGCAATGTCGGTGGCGGCGGCACGGTACGGCGCGAACCCGTCTTGTTTCCCGGAGGCAAGAACGGCCAGTGACCCCGGCTCGTTCATGAGGTTGAAGGGAACAATGGCCTTCAAAACCGCCGAGTTCGCCTGTGCCAGCTTGAGTTCGTCGATAAGTTTGAAGTCACACAGGGCCACCGCCGGTTGGGGCTTTGTCGATGATGTCACCGAGCTCCTTGGCGCGCAGCAGCGGCATCGTCGCCACGGCAATCAGGCCAGCCTTGACGACCGCCAGCCACGCCAGCGCCATGCCGATTGAATTGCCACCCCGCAACAACACCCGGTTGCCGGGCTCCAGGCGCAAATCTTCGGTCAACACGCGCGCGATGCGGTCAACCCGATCGCGCACATCCAGGTAACTCAAAACGATTTTGGGGGATCGCAGCAAGGGCCGGTCTGCAAAGCCTTTTGCAACCGCTTTGTCCAGGAGTTCTTCGACCAGATTGAGTTGCGTGCCAAATTGCAGTTCAGGGCGATCAAAGCGGAACTCTGGCAAATGCTCCGCAGCCGGCATCCGCTTCGCGACAAAATCGTCGGCAGGCACGGTCAGTCTCCTGCAAAAACCGGTTTCTGTTTGGCCGCAAATGCTTCGTAGGCGCGTCGAAAATCTTTGGTCTGCATGCAGATGGCCTGCGCCTGTGCTTCGGCTTCCAGCGCCTGGTCAATCGTCATGGCCCACTCCTGTTGCAACATGGTTTTGGTCATGCTGTGGCCGAAGGTTGGGCCAGCGGCCAGTTCAGCGGCGAGCGCCTGCGCTTTGGCGAGCAGTTCTGCCGGTTCATACAGCGCATTGAAAAACCCCCAACTCAGCCCTTCTTGCGCTGTCATCACCCGGCCTGTGAACAACAATTCCGAGGCGCGGCCCTGCCCGATCACCCTGGGCAACAAGGCGCAGGCTGCCATGTCGGCCCCCGCCAGGCCAACGCGGGTAAAGAGAAAAGCCGTTTTGCTGTTGGCCGTGCCATACCGCATGTCACACGCCAACGCCACCATGCCACCTGCGCCCGTGCAAATGCCGTCAATCGCACCGATCAAGGGCTGCGGACAATGGCGCATCGCACGCACCAAGGCTCCGGTCATTCGCGTGAATTCCAGCTGCTCAGGCATGCTCATGTTCAGCAACGGGCCAATGATTTCATGCACGTCGCCGCCACTGCAGAAGTTGCCACCCGCACCGGTGACAACTATCGCCTTCACGTCGGTAGCTTGGTTGAGGCTTTCAAACAGGTTGCGCAACTCGTTGTAAGACTCAAAGGTGAGCGGGTTCTTGCGCTCGGGGCGGTTCAGCGTCAAGGTTCCCACACCGTTGGCCGTGCAAACCCAGTTGAAGTGGCGTGCCTGGTAGCTTGCTTTGGGCGCGAACTGTGCGTGCATGGGGTTGGATGGCGCAATGTAGTGTTTCATGGCAATGGCAGGTTAGGTTGGGGCATGCGTGAGATTGATTTTTGTGCGGGAGATGGCTTTTTTTGCGGAAGGTTGGCCTTGACGCTGCCCAGTAGTTTGTGCAATTGAACGACGTCTTTCTTATCGAGGCCTTCAAACGCGCGAACAATCCAGGTTTCGTGTTCGGCAGCAAGGCGGTTGAATGCCACACCGCCCTTGGGCGTCAACCTGACCCGCCAGGATCGTTTATCACTTTGGACTTCGACCCGCTCGACCAGGCCCTCGGCAACAAGCTGGTTGGTGATGCCGGTGATGTTGCCGCGTGTCACCATCATGCGCTGCGACAACTCGTTCATCTTGAGGCCATCGGGCGACCGCTCGAGCTGCGCCATCAGGTCAAAACGCGGCAGCGTGGTGTCGAATTGACCACGCAGGTTGCTGCGGATGGATTGTTCAATCAGTTGCGTGCAGGTAAGCAGACGCAGCCACAGGCGCAGCTCCTGCGGATGCTCTGCCAGGCTGGTGCCTTGCACCCTCGCTTCGGCGTCCATTTCAGAAATCCTCACTGATTGCCGGGTTGACGGTGGCGGCCTGCCCGCCCATCGCGCCGGGCATTGCCTGTTGCTTCTCAAGTTCCCGGTAGTACTGGTCTCGCCCGCTCCAGTATTGTTTGGGCCAGTCCACTTGGCGCGAATGCAGCTTGGCCACTTCGTGCAAGGTCCAGGCAGGATCGGCCAAGTGCGGTCGTGCGATGGCGCACAGGTCAGCGCGCCCCGCCGCAATGATGCTGTTGGCTTGGTCGGCCTCGGTGATGGCGCCCACCGCAATGGTCAGGATGCCGACCTCGTTGCGGATGCGGTCGGAAAACGGTGTCTGGTACATGCGGCCATACACGGGCCGGGCGTCCCGGGTAGTCTGCCCGGACGAGACGTCGATCACATCACAACCCGCAGCTTTGAACAGGCGCGCCACTTCCACCGCATCG
>JANMMR010000392.1:0-9722 GCA_031373455.1 Rhodoferax sp. | reverse complement strand
CAGTGTACAAGCCAAATTTGGCAGCGGGCGGACCCGCTCTTGGGCTCATCACCCTGCTGAAACCCAGGATTCAAGCTCGGTTCTAATGAGTTGCATCCGAACTATTCAGCTGGTAGCGATTTAATTTACACCGTACTTTCGTTTTATTTTAATTTTAATAAATATTATTTATATTAATTAATCAAATTTATTACTTTATTTATAGCAATAAACTAAAATAATATGTGACTTTAATGCGTTTTTTCTTTCATTTATTTTACTTAATCTATTTATTCTTAAACTCATGTTTGAATCTTTGTTGCCATGGCCGTAATCGGGCGTCGCCAGTGGGCGATTCTGCTTGCCTGCAGCGCGTCGGGTTTGGGCGTGGCGGGTGCTTCATTCACGTCGTCGGCACAGGTGCGCGATGCGGCGCTGATGCGGGTTGGCCCCAGCCGAGCAGTACGCACCTTGGCGCAGGCAGCGCGCTTGGCCCGCGGAGGCCAGCGCATTGAGGTAGACGCAGGGCTTTACCTCTCTGATGTTGCCGTCTGGACGCACGACGATGTGAGTATTCGCGCCGCGGGTGGCCGAGTGCGCCTTCTGGCGAGCGGTGCTTCAGCGGAGGGCAAGGCGATTTGGGTGGTGCGCGCCAACCGCATGCGGGTGCAGGGCTTCGACTTCGAAGGCTGTGCGGTTCAAGGCCGCAATGGGGCAGGCATCCGGTTCGAGCGCGGCTCCCTGTGGCTACGCGATTGCGGCTTCATGCTAAATGAAATGGGGCTGCTCACCGGCAATGACGAGAACTCGATTCTTGAAGTCGAAAACTGCGAATTCGCCCACAACATGCGCCCGGATGGGCATAACCACAATTTGTATGTCGGCGCCATCGCGCGCGCATCGGTTACCGGCAGTTATTTCCACCACGCACGCACCGGCCACCTGCTCAAAAGCCGCGCGGCTTTGAACCAGATTTTCTACAACCGCCTGACTGACGAAGCCGGCGGCAGCGCCAGTTACGAGTTGGAGTTTCCCAATGGCGGCATCGCGCAAGTGGTCGGAAATTTGATCGAACAAGGGCCGCAAACCGACAATCCCTACCTCGTCTCGGTGGGCGCCGAAGGTTACAAATGGCCGCGCAACACGGTTCAACTGGTCAACAACACCTTGGTGAACCGGCTGGCACAGGGTGGTGATTTTCTGCGCGTGATGCCGGGCACGCAGACCATACGCGCCAGCAACAACCTTCTGGTCGGCAGCGGCGCACTGGAAGCGGCGGGGCCCGGCGAATACCAACACAACTTCAATGCAGAAGCCGGGGATTTTGCAAATCTGGCGACTTACGACGCGCGCCTGAAGCGGCGCTCCCTGCTCGTGGGCCGTGCTGGCGAGGCAAGGACCGGCGATGGGCAAGGCCTCATTCCGTCGCGTGAATACGTGCATCCACGCTCGACCCGCGCCGTCAACTTCAACACGCATAATCCGGGGGCCATGCAGAGCATGGCGTGAGGCGCCCACACCTTCCCTCCCTTTTGTTCGCAATTGCTTCCAAGTAACCATTGATTACCCACCCCATGCCCGGCAACCCTCCCAACCAACCTGCCGAACTGATCAACGGCTCAGCCAAGTTCACTGACGCCCGCCTGGCAGCCCTCGCTGAAACGCAGGGCCCGCTGGCCGCTTGGCGCGAAGCCGTCGCCAAAGACTCCCAAATGGCAGCCGCTGGCGTCACCGGTGACTTTGCTGTGGGATTTACCGACGACCAGGGGCGCGGTTTTCTGGCGGTGGACCGTTTTTCCATCCAGACGTTGTGTTACCGGGTCGCCAACGGTCAACTGCGTTTTGCCGCCCGCGCCGATGAACTGGCGGACGCGGGCACGGAAATCGACCCACAGGCGATTTTTGACTACCTGTATTTCCACGTCATCCCCTCGCCTCGAACCATCTTCAAGGGCGTATTCAGGCTGCCTGCCGGGCACTGCGCCTGGTTCGAAAACGGGCAGATCAGCGTCGAGCCCTACTGGACCGCGAGTTTTCACGAATTGCGCGATGCCTCGTTCGAGACCCTGCAGGCCGAATTCAAAAGCCTGTTGCAGCAAGCGGTCACCACACAACTCGATGGCAGCAAACCCGCGTGTTTCCTGAGCGGCGGCACCGACAGCTCTACCATCGTCGGCATGGCATCGAAAGCCAGCGACCAGACCACTGCCACCTACTCGATTGGTTTTGACGCACAGGGTTACGACGAGATGGAGTTTGCACGCATCGCGGCCAAACACTTCAAGACCGAGCACCATGAGTATTACGTCACGCCCCAGGACCTGGTGCAAAGCATCCCCAAAGTTGCGGCCCATTTCGACCAGCCGTTTGGAAATTCCTCCGCCTTGCCCGCCTATTACTGCGCCAAAGTGGCGCGGGAAGATGGCGTAACCCGGCTGCTTGCAGGCGACGGCGGCGACGAGCTGTTTGGCGGCAATTCTCGCTACGCCAAACAACGCGTGTTTGGCTGGTACGACCATGTTCCGGGCTTGCTGAAAAAAGGCCTGCTGGAGCCTTTATTGGCGACGCGGGCAGCGGGAGCGGTTGCCCTCACCCGCAAAGCGGGCAGTTACGTTGAGCAGGCGCGTGTGCCCATGCCTGACCGCCTGCAGATGTACAACCTCATCATGCGGCTGGGCCCCGCTGAGGTTTTGACACCGCAGATGATGGCGCAGGTCGATGCTGCCCGCCCGCTGGACCTGCAACGAAGCGTTTGGCAGGCCGCCCATGGCGCCAGCCTCCTCAACCAGGAGTTGGCCTTCGACTGGCGCTTCACACTGGCCGAATGTGACCTGCCCAAAGTGATGGGCGCAACCAGCCTGGCCAAAATCGGCGTCGGCTTCCCGATGCTGGACGACCGCTTGCTGGCGTTTTCGCAAAAACTGCCGTCCTCCTGGAAACTCAAAGGACCACAATTGCGCTGGTTTTTCAAGGAAGCGTTGCGCGGCTTTTTGCCCGATGAAATCATCACCAAGAAGAAGCAGGGGTTTGGCTTGCCGTTTGGCGTGTGGGCCAACACCACACCGGCGCTCAACGCCCTGGCCAGCGAATCACTGCACAGCCTTGCCGAACGCGGTGTGGTGCGGCGGGATTTTGTAGAGGCCTTGATGACCCAACGCCTGCCGGAACACCCCGGGTATTTTGGCGAGATGGTCTGGATCCTGACGATGCTGGAGCAGTGGCTGCGCCAGCACAAGCCGGCCTTCAAGGTTTGACGCGCCGTTCAGTTCGATCGCAAATTGGCCAGCAAGCGCAGGCCAAACCGCAGCTTTGACCGGTCCCACGGTGTAAAGCGGCGGATCTGCAGCAGATCGTCGCCCGGCGACGTGGTGCCCCAAGTGGTGCTGACCGCCGCGTCGAAATCAAGTTGCCTCACCACGTTGACGGTTTGCGCCGAGTAGTCTTCACCGGGCTTGCCGTTCGGGTAAGCAAAGAGGCCAATCCGCTCGCCCAGCAGGTCTTGCAGAAACACTTTGCTGGTCTGAATTTCCTGCATGGCCTCGTCGTCGCGCAAACGCGCAAGAATCGGGTGTGAGACGGTGTGGGCGCCAATTTGCATGCCAGCCTGGTGAAGCGTTTTGACTTCGGTCGAGCTCATCATCAAATCGTTGGGTAACCCCACCTTGGCAGTATCGGCCAGTTCCTGAGTGACAAGGATGCGCTCTGCAATGCCCAGATATTTGACCTTGGCGATCAAGGCGTCGATGGCTTGCCGGCTTTGGGGAATGGCGTCAAGGCGGTAGTGGCCCAAACCAGCGCAGGAGGCGTCAAGGGTGGAACCGACCCGCGCCCGCACCGTCTCGATCAGGGTGTCGTTCCACATCCGCCCACCGTTGAGAAAACCGGTCGCGATGAAAAATGTGGCGCAAAGGCCGTGGCGCTGGAGGATCGGCAGGGCAATTTGGCAATTGTCAGCGTACCCGTCGTCAAAAGTGATGCAGGCGGATCGGGCGGGAAGTGTTCCCGCTTTCAGGCTTGCAACAGCTGCGTCCAGCGGCAATACATTGAACCAGGCTTTGAGCCATGTGCATATCCGGTCAAACCGTTCTGCGTCGATTTCATCGGGGAAGAGCGGGTCTGCAATCTGCAGCACACGGTGAAAAATGAGTACCGACAACCGCGCAGACGGGCCCGCCCCCGACAAGGCACCAAACACGGGCCTAAGCATGGGCGGGCTGGGAAGAGGGCGCTGTGGCCAAACCCGGTATGGTGCGCCACCCCGGCGCATAACTCGGCTCGGTCAGCCATCCCTTTTTATCGACCCAGACTTTGGTCAAGATGATCAGGATTGCGATGTTGTAGGGCAGGTCAAAATACGCCAGGCTCAAAAACGCGCCGCCAATCGCAAACCCGACCAATGACACCTGGCACATGGCGGCCAGCTCAATCGTCCATAGCGCCGCAGGTGGCAAATTCTTGGCGGTTCTCAACTGCTCGGCGGCCCGCCAGGTTGTAGTCCAGATCAGCAGAAACATGAAAAGACCTATAAAGCCGTGGTTGCCCATGATCTGGAAATAAATGCTGTGCGCCGCATGGACCATGTCCGGGTACGGTGAAAACCGGGCAAAAATTTCGGCTGTTGCAGGGTCAAAACCAACACCAGCCGGGTATTTGAGCGCGATGTTCCAGGCTGCCCACCAAGCGCTGATGCGGCCCATTGCTGAACGGTCTTCCTCGTAGGTTTGAATCGTGTTCATGCGGTTGACCCAGGTGTCCGGCATGAACGCCAGCAAGGGTATGGCCACGATCACCAGCCCCAGGCCGACGGCGAACTTGTTTTTGGCCCGCCACCACAACGTGACCGACATGGCAGCGATCGCCAACAAGGCACCACGCGATTGGGAACCCAGTGCGGCCGCGGCGCACAGGATCATCGATGCCGTCATGCCCATTTTCCAGGCCCGTTTCGGAAGCTGGGTTTGCAGAAAACGAAGCAGTGGAATCGTCATAACCAGGGCCAGCGCAAATTCATTGTTGCCGCCAATGAACGAACCGGGCGGGCCCCATACGTGGTACGAGCCACCGGTGGCGATGGTGAACGCGCCACCCTTGATGCCCAGCAGCGCAATGGAGCCAGTGCAAACCCACATCAGGGCAAAAATGTGCTTTTTGGTGCGCAGTACCATCAAGGCGACGATCAACATCACGTCGATCTTCATGACCTTCTTCCATTGCTCGTAGTCGCCCGTGACATCCAGGCCCTGGAGCCACGAGAACGTCATCCAGACCATGAATATGACCAGTACCGTGACCGACGTCCCCTTGAATGGCGAGTCCCGCTCCTTGGTCATCAACAGACCTACCACGACACAGATCGCCGTGAGCATGGCCAGGGGCGCGCTGTAGGAGAAACCATAAGCGTAGCGATGCGGGTTCATGATGCTCAGCCAGGTCCAGAGCATGATGCCGATCCACGGCCGTTTCAGCGCAGCAATGCAACCCGCCAGAACGATAGCGGCGATCAGGACGTCACGCATGGCTGACAATGTACCGAAATTTGCCCGATTTCTCGGCAGCGATGGCGTCGACCAGGTCGACATTTACGGTGACGAGTGGGCCCAGGCGTTGTTTGAAGCCCCGCTGGATGAGGGCGATGGCGCTCGTGTTGAAAGTGTCATCCACTACCAAAAGCACACGGGTCAATTCTTGTGACTCCTGAATCACCTTGAAGGATTTGACGCCTGGCAAGTCGCGCAGGATATAAATGAGCGCGAGACCGTGCATGACGGTTCCGTCTGCGGCGACCACAAAGTCTGTGCTGCGGCCCTGGATGTCCTTGAGGACCGGCAGGCCGCGACCACAGGCGCATGGCTCGGAGCCCAGCACACCGATGTCTCCGGTGCGGTAACGAATAAAGGGGAAGTCGTTGGTCGACAGGTGGGTCACCACAATTTCACCGGAAACACCGGCCGGCTGCGCCTTGCCATCTTCCCCGATGATTTCGACGACGATGTCGTCCGCCGTCAGGTGCATGGAACCGCTGGGGCATTCGTGGGCGATGAATCCGGCGTCGCGTCCGCCGTATCCATTGGCCACCCTGCAACCAAACACTTCACTGATGGTGGCACGTTGGTCGTCATACAAACGCTCGGAAGTGACAAATGCCACCTTGATCCCGAGCTGGTCCATGGGAACCTTGCGCTTTTGCGCGTGGCGGGCAATCAAGGTCAATGCTGACGGATAGCCAAACAACATGCGCGGCTTGACCGAGCGGATGGCGGCTATGAATTCGTCGAGTTTTTTCTCCGACATTTCAAAGGCCGGCAACAAACGGGTGCGCATGAGCTTGTCGCGCCAGTATTTGAGGCGGTCCTGTTTTCCCAACTCAATCGGCGACCCCCAAACCACAATTTCCGCGTCGCCAATGTCAACATCCCACCAGCGCGTGGCACGCCATTTGGCCGCGACATCGTGGCTGACGCGTTTGTTGCCGATGTAGAAGATCAGCGGCTCGCCCGACGACCCCCCTGTATTGAAGCGTGCAAGTCCCTGGGCCTGCTCGTGTTTCAAACCTTCAGTGTTGGCGCGGATCACGGTCTTGGTAAGAAAGGGCAGTTGTTGCAGGTCAGCCGTACTTTCCACCTGAGCCGGGTCAAAGCCGATGTCTCGGAAAAGGTTCCGGTAGTAGGGAACACGCCGGGCTACGTCTTGCAGCAGACTTTTCAGGCGCTGGATCTGCAGGTCAGCAACCTTCTGCATTGGCCACCACTGAACCTCTTCCATTCCTTTATGCACCGCTACGGTGTCGTGGCGCTTGAGGTATTCCTGTGCCGGAAACAGGAATTTCGCGACAAATGACGTGTAGAGGCCCATATCAACGGCTGATTCTGGTCGCTTCAGGTGGGAAAGGCAGGCGTGAAATACGGCCGCGCGGTCATCGCCCGATCGCGAGGTATTCGAAGCCCATGGCCCGTACCACCTTGGGATCGTACAAATTTCGCCCATCAAAGATCACGGCCGTTTTCAGCTTTCCCTTGATCACATCAAAATCAGGGCTGCGGAACTCCTTCCATTCCGTGACGATGACCAGCGCGTCCGCGTTTTCCAACGCGCCCACCGGCGAGTCCGCGAAGGCGAGACCCGGCTGATCTGGAAAGCAGTGTCTGGCCTCCGCCATCGCTTGGGGGTCGTAGGCTGAAATTGTGGCGCCCGCCGCCAACAAATCCTTGATGACCTCCCGGCTGGTTGCCTCCCGCATGTCGTCGGTATTGGCTTTGAAGGCCAGACCCCATATCGCGAAATGGCGGCCTTTGAGGTCCGCTCCAAATCGCAATTTGACTTTGGTTCCCAGCACATGTTTCTGGGCATCGTTGGCGGCTTCCACAGCCCGCAACACCTGGAGGTCCAGGCGCGCATCGTCCGCGGCAGTCTTGATGAGCGCCTTCACGTCCTTGGGAAAACAGGAGCCGCCGTAACCAGCACCCGCGTAGAGAAAGTCATACCCGATCCGGGGGTCGCTGCCGATGCCCCGCCGCACCTGCTCAATGTCAGCTCCGAGTTTTTCAGCCAGGTTTGCCATCTCATTCATGAAGCTGATGCGCGTGGCCAGCATGGCGTTGGCGGCGTATTTGGTCAACTCGGCGCTGCGCAAGTCCATGACGATCAAGCGGTCATGGTTTCGCTGAAAAGGCGCGTACAGACCCCGCATATAGTGCACGCCGGCTTCGTCTGCGCACCCCACGACTATGCGGTCGGGGCGCATGAAATCTTCCACGGCGGCTCCCTCTTTCAGAAACTCCGGGTTGGAAACCACGCTAAACGGAATGTCGACACCTCGCTGGGCGAGTTCACCCGCCACAGCGGCTTTTACCCGGTCTGCCGTGCCCACGGGCACGGTGCTTTTGTCGACAATGACTTTGTAGTCGGTCATGTGGCGTCCGATGCACTGGGCCGCGGCCACAACGTATTTCATGTCGGCAGAGCCGTCTTCACCCGGGGGCGTTCCGACCGCAATGAACTGGACGGTACCGAAATGGGTTGCCAGCTCAACGTCGGTTGTGAAGTGGAGGCGTCCGGCAGCGACGTTGCGCTGCACCATTTCCTTGAGGCCGGGTTCAAAAATCGGGATGCCGCCCTCTTTCAGTATCTTGATTTTCGCCGGGTCAACGTCCAGGCACATCACGTCGTTGCCCACCTCGGACAGGCAGGCGCCCGAAACCAGGCCAACGTAACCAGTGCCGATAACAGTAATTTTCATAGGTCTGAATTTTGCCAGTCAGCCGCCAACCTTGGCCCGGTCATGCCCGCGCGCCTTGGTGAAGGCTTGGGGCCAATGCCCGAAACTCGCCCACCAGGGTCGAAACACGGTTGCCCCAGGTGTTGGCTTCGGCATATTCCCGTATCAGGCGTTTGTCCCAGCTTCGGCCCAAAGATTCGGCAATGGCTTTGACCAAGGCCGTGTGGTCATCAAAAGGAACGATTTCCCCAAGCTCCTGGCGGCAAACCACTTCCTTGTTGCCGCCGACGTCGGTCGCCACCACCGGCAAGCCGCAGGCCATTGCCTCCAGCAACACGTTGGCCCAGCCTTCGTTGCGGGTCGACAATACAAAAACATCGGCCGCCGAAAGCACAACACTGAGCTTCTCGGGCGCAAGTGGGCCCAGAAACCGCACGGCGTGGCTCAAATTGCCGTCTGCCACAAGCTGCTTCAATTTGTCGGTCCAGTCCCCTTCGGCACTCGGGCCACCCACAACCAGGTAGACACAATCGGGGAATTTTTTCAGAATTTCCGGCATCGCGGCGATTACCCGGTGAAACCCTTTTCGCTCCACCAATCCACCCACCGTAACGATGACTTTGCCGGCCGGGCTCAAACCCAGGTCGACGCGGCACTGGGCCTGGTCTATCGGCGAGAACTTCGCAATATCGACCCCGTTTCCAACCACCAGCACCTTGGATGGTGAGGCACCGCTGACAATGGCAACCTGACGCAGCGACTCGGACACCGAAAAAACGCGGCTGGCCCGATGCAGTGCCGACTGCACCAAAGGTTTGAGTTGGGGAGTCGCGACGTGGCGGGTTTCAGTGCCCCTGAGCGTTATCGTCACCGGCACCTTCAACCAACGGCCCAGCAGAGTTGCAGCATAACCATCGGGATAGGCGAAGTGGGCGTCCAGGACATCCAGGCGCCCTTGGCGCTTCAAGCGCCAGAGCCGGGGCAGGCAACCCAGTGCCATCATCAAGCCGTCCAGAGACTTGAGCGTGCCGGGTATGGACAGAAACCGCGGGTGAAACACCGATATCTCATTCTGGACTTCGTCACCCGGAGCCGACGGGCGAAAACCGGGGCGCAGGCGCCGGATCAAGGATTGAAAAGGGAACCACGCCACCGGCGCAACTACGGTCATCGGCAAATGCTGGGCCACCCGAAACATGCGTTCGCGGATAAACAGGCCGGTCATGGGCTGCAGGCTGTTGGGAAACAGGCTGCTGAACACCACAACATGAGGGCCTGCCATTTTTGGATCCGGGCTCATGAACCCTGACCTGTCTTGAGACCTTGGTAGGCCTGGACGTAGTTGCCCACACTCTTGGCCCAATTGCGCTCTTGCTCGACAAACTGGCGGCCGGCTTCGCGCAAGGCCGGCCAGCTTTGCGGCGCGCCCAGCAGTTTGACCACCGCCTGGGCCAACGCTGCAGCGTCACCAGCCTTGAACAAAACCCCGGTCTGCCCGTCTCGGATCAACTCTTTGTGCCCACCCACG
>JANMMR010000380.1:0-2619 GCA_031373455.1 Rhodoferax sp. | reverse complement strand
TCCCAGCGCAAATGGCCCAACACCGGCTGGCTCGCGTGCGGCTGTGGGCGCCGTTTGCCCTGGAACTCGGTAAAACGGAAATTCCTGTCTTGTTCCCAGTACCAGTCGCTGGAGAGTTCTGTCAGGTTGCGAAAGCGGTTTTCGTTGTCGAGCGCCTGCGCATGCGCCTCGCGCAGCGCCTGGTCCAGGCGTTTGCGTTCGGTAATGTCCAGGTGGATGCCGGCCAGGCGGCTTGCCCTGCCCTTGCTGTCGCGTTCCAGAATTTTCCCGCGGCTCTGGATCCAGACCCAATGGCCTTGCTTGTGGCGCATGCGGAACTCGACCTCAAAAACGCCATCGGCCGACTCCTGGGCCTGCTTCAGGGTTTGGGAGCGCACGATGTCCTGGTCGTCGGGGTGGATCAGGTCAAGCCAGTTGAAGGCCGTCAGATCCAGCGCGCCGGGCTCGTAGCCGATCATTTGCGACCAGCGTGTATTGGCGCTGGACATGCCGCCCTGCAAATGCCAGTCCCAGACGCCAATATCGGCGCCATACAGCGACATCGCGATGCTCTCGGCCGGTGGGGGTGGGATCATTGGCGTGGCTCGTCCTGGGCAGGATCCCACGATACATCAATTTGCCAGCCAGGCCCTCGGGTTCAGAGACTTGGCGCACCCATTGCACGACATTCGAGGTCGCTGTCCAAACGAGGATGAGCCAGCGCGCACGCGCCGCAAACGAAAATCTTCAGGCGTATTCCGCCAGCGTCTTCTTCATCTTCTTCATCGCGGCAGACTCGATCTGGCGGATGCGTTCGGCGCTCACGCCGTATTCGGCGGCGAGCTCATGCAGCGTCATGCCGCCCGATGAGTCGTCATTTACCTTGAGCCAGCGCTCTTCAACGATGCGTCGGCTGCGTTCGTCCAGCGCCTCCAGCGCCGTGGCGATGCCGCTGCTGGCCAACACGTCGCGCTGGTGCGATTCCAGCAGCGCCGTGGGTTCGTGCGCGGTGTCGGTGAGGTAGGTGATGGGGCCAAAGGCTTCGTCACCGTCGTCATTGGGGCTGGGGTCGAGCAAGACGTCGCCGCCGGCCAGCCGCATCTCCATCTCGATCACCTCTTCGCGTTTGACTTTGAGCGTGCGCGCCATGGCGTCGATCTGGCCCTCGCTCAAGGTTTCGCGGTGTGTGCCAATGTGGGTGTTGGCGGCCGCGCTCAGGCCGTCAGATTCGGGGTTCGAATCAAACGCCGCATCATCCGCCTTGTAGCGCTGTTTCATCGAACGCAGGTTGAAAAACAGCTTGCGCTGCGCCTTGGTGGTGGCCACCTTGACCATGCGCCAGTTTTTCAGGATGTATTCGTGGATCTCGGCCTTGATCCAGTGCATGGCGTAACTCACCAGGCGCACGCCTTGGTCGGGATCGAACCGTTTCACGGCCTTCATCAGGCCGATGTTGCCTTCCTGGATCAGGTCGCCGTGTGGCAGCCCGTATCCCAGGTATTGGCGCGAAATCGAGACCACCAGACGCAAGTGAGAGAGCACTAACTTCCCGGCGGCTTCCAGATCATTGTCTTTGCGCAATTTGCGTGAAAACTCCTGCTCTTGCTCGAGTGTGAGCATAGGCAGGCGGTTGGCAGCGGAAATGTAGGCGTCCAGGTTGCCCAGCGAAGGCACCATGGCCCAGGGGTTGGCCACGGCCAAAGCGCCGCCACTCAGGGCGGGCAGGCCAGCAGACGGGGCCGAAAGTACAGCTTGAGCAGACATTGAAGACTCCTTAAGTGAACGTCAATCCATCACCACTTAGGTGATTACCCTAGATATTAGCACTCTCTTGGAGGGAGTGCCAAAGACTTGGTTCCCTAAAGGTTAATTCGCGGTTTTGTCCTACCGCGGCGGCTTGTCGGCCACGTTGCCGAGCTGCTTTTCGATCTGAGTGGCGCAGTCTTTGGCAGCGGCCAGCAGGCTGCGTTCGTGGGTTTTGGTGGCGCGGTTGGCCAGCACCGAGGCATGGATGGCCGCCACGATGGCGCCGGTGCCGTCGTGAATCGGCACCGCATACCCCATGATGCCTTCGACCGATTCTTCGTTGCTCTTGCTGTAACCCTGCTCGCGGATGCGCCGGAACTCCTTGGCCAGCAGGGCTGGGTCGGTGAGGGTGGCGGGTGCAATGCGGGGCAATTTGCCGCCGAGGGTCTGCGCTTCGAGCTTTGGGTCCAGCGCGGCAAACAGTTTGCCGGTAGCGGTGCTGTGCAGGAACAAAGATTCGCCCAGGCGGATGTCCAGGGCGATGCGCTGGCTGCCCAGGTAACGGTCGGCGTACATCACGCGTTTGCCGACCCGCACACCGAGGTAGACGTCATCCCCGATTTTCTTGACCAACTCCTGCATGAAACGCCGTGCAATCACGCGGATGTCCAGCGATTGCAGCGTGCTCAGCGCCAGCGCCACCGCGCGCGGGCCGACCGAATAGCGCAAATCGGCGCTGACGGTGGCCACCTCGGCAGCGACCATGGTCTGCATCATGTTGTGCACGCTGCTCACGGGCAGGTTCAGAGCGTCCTTGATCTCGGTCAGGCGCAAGCCTTCCTTGTGGCGCACCAGCAGGCCCAGCACATCAAAGGAACGCAGGTATCGGTCGGG
>JANMMR010000376.1:0-1854 GCA_031373455.1 Rhodoferax sp. | reverse complement strand
CCGTGCCATCGAGGCAGGTGACACCGAGACCGGCATCACCATCATGCAGATGGACCCGGGCCTGGACACCGGGCCGATGCTGCTGGCGCAACGCGAGCCCATCCATGCCGATGACAGCACCGGCAGCCTGCACGAGCGCCTTGCCGCGCTGGCGTGGCGCGGCGCCGATCCACCGGGCGATTGAAGCTGGAGACCCCGAGACCGGCATCACCATCATGCAGATGGACGCCGGCCTGGACACCGGCGACATGTTGCTGGTGGAAAAGTGGCCGATTCACCCGACCGACACCACCGGCGAGCTGCACGACGCCCTCGCGCTCCTGGGCGCACAAATGGTCGTGCGCGCCCTGGCGTTGGCCGATGCCGGCGCCTTGTTGCCAACCAAGCAGCCCGAAACTGGCGTGACCTACGCCAAAAAAATCGACAAGTCAGAAAGTGCCATCGACTGGCGCCAGCCTGCGCAGGTAATCGTGCGGCGCATCCTGGCGTTCAACCCGGCACCCGGCGCGGGCAGCGTGGTTCAGGGTGAGGCCCTGAAAATCTGGCGTGCCCACGTGGTGGCGGGGTTTTCAGTAAGGGAAGTTGCGGCAGCGCCATTGGCCAAGGCTGAAGTGGGCGAGATTCTCGCCCTCGATGCCGACGCCATCCAGGTGCAGGCCGCAGACGGCGTGGTCGCCATCACCCAATTGCAGCGGGCGGGCGGTAAACGCCTGGCCGCTGCCGATTTTTTGCGCGGCAGCGCGCTCAAGGTGGGCGACTGCTTTGCGCAGCCCCCGGTTCATATCCCAGTGGAGTCACCATGAAGTTCATCCGGTTTTCAGATGTGTGCGCCAGCGGCGCTGCCAAAAACAAGCGCGTTTTCATCCGCGCCGACCTCAACGTGCCGCAAGACGACACCGGCCACATCACCGAAGACACCCGCATCCGCGCCTCCCTTCCCGCGATCCGCATGGCGCTTGACGCCGGTGCGGCGGTGATGGTCACCTCGCACCTGGGCCGCCCGGTTGAAGGCGCCTTCAAGCCTGAGGATTCGCTCGCGCCGGTGGCATTGCGCCTGGGCGAGTTGCTCGGCGGCGCCTATGCCAAAGGTGTTCCCCTTGTGGCCAACTGGGTGGACGGTGTCAAGCTCAACGGGCAAGATGTGCAGCCCGGCCAACTGGTCCTGCTGGAAAACTGCCGCGTCAACAAAGGCGAGAAAAAGTGCGACGAAGCACTGAGCCGCAAACTCGCGGCCCTGTGCGACGTGTTTGTGCACGACGCCTTTGGCACCGCCCACCGCGCTGAAGCCACCACCTACGGCATCGCGCAATACGCGCCCATCGCCTGTGCCGGGCCGCTGCTGGCAGCGGAGATGGACGCCATCGTCAAAGCCCTGGCCAACCCGAAGCGCCCGTTGGTGGCGATCGTGGCGGGCTCCAAGGTCTCGACCAAACTGAGCATCCTCAAAAGCCTGAGCGAAAAGGTTGACGGCCTGATCGTCGGTGGCGGCATTGCCAACACCTTCCTGCTGGCACAGGGGCTGAAGATCGGCAAAAGCCTGGCCGAGCCCGCCTTGCTGAACGAAGCCAAAGCCGTGATTGAGGCGATGAAAGCGCGCGGCGCGGCGGTGCCGATTCCCTCAGACGTGGTCACCGCCAAGTCGTTTTCGGCTGACGCGCCGGCCACCGTCAAAGCCGCCACCGATGTGGCCGATGACGACCTGATCCTCGACATTGGCCCGCAAACCGCAGCGCTGCTGGCCACCCAGCTCAAGGCCGCCGGCACCATCGTGTGGAACGGCCCGGTGGGCGTGTTTGAATTCCCCGCGTTTGAAAACGGCACCCGCGTGATTGCGCAGGCGATTGCAGCGTCCAG
>JANMMR010000359.1:0-1739 GCA_031373455.1 Rhodoferax sp. | reverse complement strand
CCCGGGATTCAGCTTGCAAAACGCATCCAGCCCCCGCGCATTGCCGGGGTTGGCCCCGCTTTTCACTTCATAGGCAAACAGTTCCCCCTGGTGACGCAAAACGTAGTCCACTTCGTCCGGGCCATTGCGCCAGTAGTAGATCAAGGGTTGGGTGCTGCTGTGCGCCAGGTGGCGGGCCAGCAGCTCGGCGCCGACAGCGCTCTCGGTAATGCGGCCCCACAGCTCGGGGGTGGCGCGCAGGCGTTTGATGTCAAAACCTTCTGTGGTGGCAATTGCGCCCATCAAGGCGGTGTTGAAGACTTGCAGCTTGGGGCTGGAGCCGCGCTGGCGCACCGCCTGCCCGGCGTACTTTTGCAAACCACAAACCATGCCCGCACCTTCGAGCAGCTGCAGGTAGTGCGCGATGGTGGTGGTGTTGCCAGCGTCGCTGAGCTGCCCCAGCATCTTTTGGTAGCTCAGCTCTTGCCCGCTGTAGCGGCAAGCCAGGTCGAAAACCCGGCGCAGGAGCGCGGGCTTCTGCACGGGGCTCATCAGCAACACGTCTTTGCTGATGGTGGTTTCTATCAAGGCGTCGCGCACGTAGGCGGCCCAGCGTTGCGGGTCGCCTACCAAAGTGGCGGCGCCGGGGTAGCCGCCGTAAAAGATGAATTGATCGAGGCTGAAGCCAAAAGCCTCGCGCATTTCGATGAAGCGCCAGTGGCCCAGGCGCGTCATCTCGAAGCGCCCGGCCATGCTTTCTGTCAAACCACGGGCAATCAGCAGCGGCGCAGAGCCCAACACCACTACCCGCACGTCGCGGCCGACGCGGGTGTCTTCGTCCCAGAGGCGTTTCACCTCTTCTGTCCAGTCGGGCAGCTTCTGCACTTCGTCCAGCACCAGGATGCAGCTTCCGGCGTTCGCGGCCAGTGCGCGGGCGGTTTCCCACTGGGTGGTGAGCCAGCCGCTGCCTGCAAGGCCCGGGTTGTCGGCGCTGACGCTGTGTTGCGCTACGGTTTTGCCGGGGGTTGCAGCCAACGCGGCCAGCGTCTGGCGGACCAGGGTTGTCTTGCCTACCTGGCGCGGGCCGGCAAGTACCTGCAGGAAGCGGCGCGGCTCCTGCAAACGGGTGATGAAAGCGGCCAGAACATGGCGGCGAATTTCTGATGACATGGTTTTACTCAATCGATTGAGTTATTTTACTCAACGCATTGAGTAATTTATCTCATCAGATTGAGTAATTTTGAAATAAGCCGGGTTCCAGCCCTGGCTGAACCCGCTTTTCAGTTGGAAAACTACAAGATCCGGTTGAACCAAAGCAGCGACAAGGCCGCAGCCCCGATGGCCAGCACAGCGGCAACCAGCGCCAGCAGGCCGGAGATTTCGGTTTCTTTCTTCTCGACGGTCAGGCGCGAGCTCAGGGTTTCATAGACTTTTTTCAGGTCTTGCGCGGTACCGGCGTAAAAATAGTCGGCGTCGGTTTTTTGCGCCACGGCCTTCAAGGTAGCCTCGTCCAGGCGCACGCGCATCGACCAACCCTCAAAACCAATGGTTTCGCCGTTGACGGTGCCAATGCCCACGGTATAAATACGCACGCCCCGGTCGGCGGCCATTTTGGCGGCTTCGATGGTGTCAATGCCAGTGGTGCGCTGGCCATCGGTCAACAAAATGATGGCGCCTGATTTGTAAGAGCCGGGCGGAACCGGTGTGAATTCTTTCTTGTCTTTCGGCTTTTCATCGATGGAAACGCCGCGCTGGCGCTG
>JANMMR010000325.1:0-3526 GCA_031373455.1 Rhodoferax sp. | reverse complement strand
CGTGGTACGGGTGCCGACCATCACCTGCTGGCCCTCCACCCGAGTGACAAGCCCGAAATGCGCATGGTGACGTTTCGCGCCACTTCAGAAAAGGCGCTGGACCAGATTGCCGCGCAGGTGCCGCTTCATGGCGGAACAGTGCTGGCCGCCCGCGCCACCGTGGCCGAGCCCGGTGGTGGCGAATGTGTGGTCGTGCGCGAACCGCAGGGGCGCATCCTGCGGTTTGTCTGGGGCGATGTGCGCCATGCTGACACGGCAGGCCACCAAGACAAGCCTATTCGCCTGGCGCATACCGTGCTGAACAGCCATGATGTGGCCGCTGGCCTGCCGTTTTACGAAAACGCGCTGGGTTTCAAGCTGTCCGACCGCACCCGCATCATGGCCTTCATCCGCATCCCCATGAAGCCCAGCGGCGACCACCACAGCATTGCGCTGGCCGATGCCGACAACGACTGCCTGAACCATATCGCCTTTGTGATGCCCAACCTGGAAGCGGTGATGCGCGGCGGCGGGCGCATGAAAGACGCGGGTTACGGCATTGAATGGGGGCCGGGCCGCCATGGGCCGGGCGACAACGCGTTCAACTACTTTGTCGGACCGGCCGGTTTCGTCATCGAATACACCGCCGACGTGGAGCAGGTGGACGACAGTTATGTTGCGGGCAGCCCGGACGACTGGAAATGGCCGCCTGGCCGGGTGGACCAGTGGGGCATTTCCGCGCCGCCTTCCGCGCGCCTCAAGGAAGCGCAGCGGCAAATTTCTTTTGCAGCCGGTTTAAAGACCTGAAGCCCTGAGATGTCACAAACCTATGACGTGGCCATCGTTGGCTTTGGCCCTTCGGGTGCCGTAGCGGCAGGCCTGCTGGGCGCGCAGGGCTTGCGCACTTTTGTCTGCGACAGGGCGCGCGAGGTGTATGAAATGCCCCGGGCCTTCGCGCTGGACCACGAGATCATGCGCGTGTTTCAGCAGCTTGGCATTGCGCAAGAGGTACTGGCCTTTGCGGAGCCTTTCACGCCCTCGGAGTTTTATGGTGTTGACGGGCAGTTGATCAAACGTTTCACCACCGTGGCGCCGCCTTACCCACTGGGTTATGTGCCTTCGCTGGTGTTTACCCAGCCGGAGGTGGAGCGGGTTCTGCGGGTTCATGTGCAAAAACTGCCCAATGTGGACGTGGCCCTCGGCTGCGAATTGACCGGCCTCGCGCAAAACGCAGACGAGGTGAGACTTGATTTAAAACAAGACGATGGCACGCAGCGCCAAGTGCGCGCGCGTTACCTGGTGGCCTGCGACGGCGCAACCAGCACCGTGCGCAATGCGGTGGGCATCGAGTTGCAAGACCTGGGGTTTGACCAGGCCTGGCTGGTGGTGGATGTGCGGGTGAATGCGCAGGGCCTGGCGAAACTGCCGCAGACCAGCGTTCAGTATTGCGAGCCCGAGCGGCCTTGCACGTTTCTCATTGGTCCGCAAAACCACCGGCGCTGGGAAATATCGATCAACGAGGGGGAAGACCCCAAGGCGGTCGCCACACCCGAAGGCACCTGGAAGCTGTTGTCGCGCTGGCTCACTCCGCAAGACGGCAGCTTGTGGCGCCAGGCGAGTTACCGCTTTCATGCGCTGGTGGCCGAGCGCTGGCGCGCCGGGCGCGTGTTTGTGGCGGGTGACGCCGCGCACCAGCAGC
Source organism: Rhodoferax sp. (assembly GCA_031373455.1). Taxonomy (GTDB): domain Bacteria; phylum Pseudomonadota; class Gammaproteobacteria; order Burkholderiales; family Burkholderiaceae_C; genus JANYCG01. Next base: position 1,848 of record JANMMR010000325.1, on the reverse strand, counting down.
CGCCGTTTCTGGGGCAGGGCATGTGCCAGGGCATTCGCGATGTGGCCAACCTGAGCTGGAAACTCGGCGCCGTGCTGCAAGGTGTTGCCCCCGAGGCCCTGCTCGACACTTATGGCGAAGAGCGCAAAGCCCACGTGACCGAGCTGACCACCCGCATCAAGGGCATTGGCCTGCTGGTGGGCGAGCGCGACGTGGCTAAAGCCCGCGCCCGTGATGCGCATCTGCTCGCGGAGTGCGGCGGTGTGGTGAAGTCTGTGCCCCGGCAAAATGTTCAGCCAGCGCTGCAGGGCGGGCTGTTGTCACCGCAGCCGCATGCGGCGGTGGGGACGATTTTTCCGCAGCCCTGGGTGCTGTGCGGGCCCGCCGGTGGTGGCCGCACACTGCTCGACACGCTGACAGGTTCCGGCTGGCGCCTGGTGCTTTCGCCCGAGGCCGCGTCATGGCCCGCCGAGGTGCCAACGTGGCTGCAGCAGGTAAGCCTGGGCGACGACATTCAGGAACAAGACGGCGTAGTGGCCGCCTGGTGGACCCGGATGGGTGTGCAGGCCGCCATCGTGCGACCCGACCATTATGTTTATGCTGTTGCCGACAACGCCGCATCGCTGGCGCTTGAACTGGCCGACTTGGCGCGGCAACTTGAGCCAAAGGGCATTGAGCCATCCGTCAACATCCAATCTGCGAGGAGCTTCGCGTGAAACCATTTTGTCAATCCTTTCGCCAACCCAATCGACGCCTCGCCCTGGTCGCTCTTGTGCAGGCCACGTTGCCATTCGCCTTCGGTTCCGCCAGCGCACAAACCGCCGGCGCATGGCCCCAGCGCCCGGTGAAATGGATCGTCTCGCAGCCGGCCGGTGCCGGGCCCGACATCTTGGCGCGTTACATCGCCGAGCAGCTCTCGCGCACCTGGGGCCAGCCGGTGGTGGTGGGAAACCGACCCGGCGGCCAGAACGTGATTGGCGCACAGGCGGCAGCCCGCGCCGCGCCAGACGGCTACACCTTCTTCTATGCCACCACAGCCGCGATGGTGACCAATGTGTTCACCTTCAAGACCTTGCCGTACGACCCGGACAAAGACTTCATCCCCGTCACTCTGGTCGGGCGCAGCCCGTTTGTGATCGCCAGCGGCACCGGCTCCGGCATCAAGACGCTGGCCGAGGCACTGGCGCAGGCCAAGGCGCAACCCGGCAAGATCGCCATTGCGTCCGAAGGGCCGAAGACTTTTGCCGGCATGCTCGCAAGCAGCGTGGCGGCCATGGGTGGCGTGAACTTCAACCAGGTGCCGTACACCAAGGCCACCGATGCGATCCAGGATGTGCTGGGCGGCCGTGTGCCACTGATCTGCCTGCCCGACGCCGCGCTGGCCAGCTACATCAAGAGTGGCCAGCTCCAGGCGCTGGCGGTGAGCACGGCCGAGCGTGTAGCCAACCTGCCGGGTGTGCCGTCGCTGTCTGAAACCTTCAGCGGCTTTGACTACTCGGGCTGGAACGGCATGTTCGCCCCCGCGGGCACGCCGGCAGACGTGGTTGCCCGCGTCAACCGCGACTTCAAGGCGCTGCTCAAACAACCCGAAGTGGCGCAACGTTTGCTGAGTCTGGGCTCGGTAGCAGAGGGCGGCATGGACGCGGCGGCGTTTTCAGCGTTTATGAAAGGCGAGCGCGAGCGCTGGGCCACCATCGTCAAGGCGATTGGTGTTGTGGCGGAATGAAACGAATCTGGTGACTCGATGTCGGCACGGCTTCGAAATGGTGATTGCTATTAAATACATAGCAAACTATTGATATTATTCGTGACTTGAAGGCCGATTTTATTCAAAATTCTTGGAATTCACGTCAATAATTAACACCCATG
>JANMMR010000271.1:0-4151 GCA_031373455.1 Rhodoferax sp. | reverse complement strand
GATGCGCTGGACCTTGGGTGTGGGGGTTGCCGCCATGGCCGCCATCGGCCTCGTGTTGTTGTTCCTGTTGACCCAGGCCACCAACAACCGCGAGTTGTACGAACGCAATTACCAGTTGCTGTTCCAGCTCAATGTGGTGGTGGCCGTGTTGCTGCTGGGCGCCATTGGCTGGATCGCACTTCGGCTGTGGCTGCGCTTGCGCCAGGGCCGGTTTGGCAGCCGCTTGCTTGTGCGGCTCGCCGCCGTGTTTGCGCTGGCCGGGTTCGCGCCGGGTTTGTTGATTTATGTGGTGTCTTACCAGTTTGTCTCGCGTTCGATTGAAAGCTGGTTTGACGTCAAGGTCGAAGGCGCGCTGGACGCCGGCCTCAACCTGGGCCGGGTCACGCTGGAAACGCTGACAAACGACCTGGCCAACAAGGCCAAATCGGCCGCCACCCAACTGGCCGATGCGCCAGACGCCACCGCCGCGCTGCCGCTGGAGCGCATCCGCGACCAGCTCGGCGCCGCCGACGTGGTCTTGTGGGGCGGCTCTGGCCAGGCCATCGGTGGCGCCGGCCAGTCGCGCTTCCAGATCAGCCCCGAGAAACCGACGGCGCAGCAGTTCCGCGCGGCGCGCAGCCAGAAATCCGCCACCTGGGTCGAAGGCCTTGACGAGGCTACCGCCAGCACCGTGGGCAACGCCCGCATCAAGGCGCTGGTGCCAGTGACCAGCCCGCGCTTTGAGATCCAGGGTGAGCAGCGGTTTTTGCAGGTGACGCAGTCCTTGCCGTCCACCCTGGTCGTCAATGCACTTGCCGTAACAGAAGCCAACCGCGAGTACCAGGAGCGCGCACTGGCCCGTGACGGCCTCAAGCGCATGTACATCGGCACCTTGACCTTGAGCCTTTTCCTGGCGGTCTTTGGCGCGGTGCTGCTGGCAGTGCTGATTGGCAACCGGATCGCCCGGCCCTTGCTGCTTCTGGCCGAAGGTGTGCGCCAGGTTGCGGCCGGCGATTTCACGCCCAAGGCGGCGCTGCGGGGACGCGACGAACTCGGCGGCCTGACCCGTTCGTTTGCCGACATGACGCAACAACTCTCAGACGCGCGCCAGGCGGTTGAAAGCAGCATGGCGCAGGTCAGCGCGGCGCGCGCCAACCTGCAGACGATTCTGGATAACCTCACGGCGGGCGTGATGGTGCTCGATGCCGATGGCGTGATCGTTTCCTCCAACCCCGGCGCCACACGCATCCTGCGCTCGCCGATTGCCGCTTTCGAGGGGCGCCGGCTGGCAGAAATCGAAGGCCTGGAGGAGTTTGCCGCCAACGTGCAGGCGCAGTTCAAGCTGTTTCTGGGTGAACGCAAGGCGCATGGCCTGGACCACTGGCAGCAGTCTTTTGAACTGGGCGTGGCGCAAGGCGGCATGGTGGGCCCCTCCTCACAAAATGCCACGTCCCTGGTGGCGCGCGGGGCGGAGTTGCCCGGCTCCAACCGGCTGCTGGTGTTTGACGACATCTCCGAGATCGTGTCGGCCCAGCGCTCGCAGGCCTGGGGTGAAGTGGCACGGCGGCTGGCCCATGAAATCAAGAACCCGCTCACGCCCATCCAGCTCTCCGCCGAACGCCTGGCGATGAAACTCGGCGGCAAAGTCGAGGCGCCGGAGCAGGCGATCCTGACCAAATCGGTCAAAACCATCGTCGACCAGGTCGACGCGATGAAGCGCCTCGTCAACGAGTTCCGCGATTACGCGCGCCTGCCTTCGGCCGAGCTCAAGCCGCTGGACCTGAACAACCTGATCCAGGAGGTGACCCAGCTTTACGCCCCGGAAAATGCCCAGGTGCCGGTGCAGCTTGAACTCGACCCGGTTTGCCCCGACATTCTGGGCGACAGCCAGCAACTGCGCCAGGTCGTGCACAACCTGCTGCAAAACGCGCAAGACGCCACCTCGGCCGCCAGTGCGGCAGAGGGTGTGGCGGGCGCCAGCGTGGTGCTGCGGACGCAATGGAACGAAACCTCAAAACGGGTGCGCATGACCGTGCTTGACAGCGGCGCCGGGTTCCCCGACAACATCCTGGCGCGCGCGTTTGAGCCCTATGTCACCACCAAGGTCAAGGGCACTGGGCTGGGCCTGGCGGTAGTGAAGAAAATTGCCGACGAACACGGCAGCCGGGTTGACATTGCCAACCGCACGGTTGACGGCAAAGTCGTGGGCGCCCAAGTGTCGTTATCATTCGCAACAGCCGCAACTGTGGCGGAAAACACAAAAGGGCCGGTCTGAGGCAGCGCGCCCGCACCCGAGGACAATCGAAACAAAATGGCAAACATACTGGTGGTGGACGACGAGCTGGGCATTCGGGATCTGTTGTGGGAAATCCTCAACGACGAAGGCCACACCGTCGAACTGGCCGAAAACGCTGCGCAGGCGCGCGCCGCCCGCCTCAAGGAACGCCCCGACCTCGTCTTGCTTGACATCTGGATGCCCGACACCGACGGCGTAACGCTGCTCAAGGAGTGGTCGTCGGCAGGGGTTCTCACCATGCCCGTCATCATGATGAGCGGGCACGCCACCATCGACACCGCAGTGGAGGCCACCAAAATTGGCGCGCTGGCGTTTCTTGAAAAACCCATCACCATGCAAAAACTGCTCAAGGCGGTCGAGCAGGGTTTGATGCGTGGCGCCGCGCGCAAGGCGCCGTCGCCCGTCATGGTGCAGCCGGTCGCCCACCTGGTGGAGATGCCCGCGCCCGCAGGCCAAGCCATGGCGCCACTGGCCGCCGGCGGCAACCAGGCCTGGCAAAGCTTCATGCTCGACAAGCCGCTGCGCGAAGGGCGCGACGAATTCGAGAAGGCCTATTTTGAATACCACCTGGCCAAGGAAAACGGCTCCATGACCCGCGTCGCCGAAAAAACCGGCCTCGAGCGCACCCACCTCTACCGCAAACTCAAACAGCTCGGCGTTGACTTGACGCGCGGCAAACGCAACGCAGCCTGAGCCTTGAGGCAGGGTGTTTTCAGAGGGCAGTGCCGTGAAATGGCAGGCTGGCACCCTGCTATAATTTGCGCAAGAAATCCGCATTCAAATGGGCCTGAGCGTAGGCGCACCGACGCAGACAGTGCTTCCGGCACGGCCGGGAGGTGCAACACCCGATCAGGCGCATTTGAATGCGGATTTTTGGCCCGGTAGCTCAGTCGGTAGAGCAGAGGATTGAAAATCCTTGTGTCGGTGGTTCGATTCCGCCCCAGGCCACCAAATTGAAACGCCCCGGCATTGCCACAATGCCGGGGCGTTTTTCATTAAAATTAACACCCATGTTAATTTTTGGATGAAATCAACGCGCCGCGACCAGTTTTTGCGAAATAGTGAGCTTTAAGTCACGAATTATATGACTTTTAAGCTATATAAATAATAGCAAATAGCATTGACCTAATTGGCGGGAATGGGCTTCGCCTCAGCCGCCAGTGCCGCCTTCTTGGCAAATTCGGCCCTCAGTGCCTTGAGTTTTTCGCGCGGGTCTTCACGGGTGGTGGTTTTCTCCAGCGCCATCTCGGCAATGAAGCGGCTGGGTTTGGCGGGTACCGATTCGCGGCCTTTTTTGCGGCGTTTGGTCCAGCTCACGGCGAGGCTGCGTTGCGCGCGCGTGATGCCCACGTACATCAGGCGGCGTTCTTCTTCAAGGCGGCTTTCAAAGTCGTTGCCAACCGCGTCGTCGGCGCCCAGGCGGAATGGCAGCAGGCCCTCGTTCACGCCGACCAGCAACACGTGGGGCCACTCCAGCCCTTTGGCGGCATGCAGAGTTGAAAGCGTGACGACGTTTTGATCGGTCTCGCGTTCGGAAATCGTGGAAAGCAAAGAAACAGTTTGCGCCACTTCCAGCAATGACTTGACGTCGCGCACATCGCCCATGCCGTCTGCGCCCGACATGTCGTCGATCTGGCCGCCGCAACGGGCTGACATCCACTCGCAGAAATCCAGCACATTGCCCCATCGCGCGGCGGCAAGTTTCTTGGTCTCCTCCCCGTCTTGCAGATGCTGCTCGTAGCCAATTTCCTTCAGCCACTCGCGCAAGAAATCCGCAGCGGCTTCGGCGCCGATGGTTTGCCGCGCGCGGAATTCCAGGTCGTTCACATAACGGCCAAACTCGTGCAGGCTGCCCAGCGCCTTCTTGTTGACCACA
>JANMMR010000245.1:0-10501 GCA_031373455.1 Rhodoferax sp. | reverse complement strand
GTGCGGCCGCGCAAGTCATTGGGGTGGAAGTGTCCCGCCGAGCTCTTCCTGCCAGAGGGGGTCTTCAACTTCCAGCAGTATTGGGCTGCGGTCATGCGTGCCTAAAATCCAATTTGTTGCACTTGGGGCTGGAATCCACCCGCTTTTCAGTACCGATCACATCAATAATTAACATGGGTGTTAACATTTTGCGTGAGTCACTGGAAAACGACTATCTGCGAACCTTAAAGGCGCCAGAGTTTGTAGCCGGCGCCGGTGATGGCCTTGCGGTCAAAAGCGGCTTTCACATCAATGAACGCGCCGCCCTTGACGAGTTTTTTGGCGATGTCGTCCATGCCGAGCGCGGCGAACTCATTGTGCGCAACGGCCGCCACGATAGCGTCGGCGCGCGGCAGGTCGTCCCAGGCAACCAGCGGCACACCGTATTCATGCACGGCTTCGTCTGACTCGGCCTGCGGGTCGGTCACAAACACCTCGACGCCGTAGGATTTGAGCTCGTTGATGATGTCAATCACCTTGGAATTGCGCAGGTCGCCGCAGTTTTCCTTGAAGGTCAGCCCCAGCACGTTGACTTTGGCGCCCTTGATGTAGCTGCCCGCCGCGATCATGTGTTTGATGGTCTGCTCGGCGATGAATTTGCCCATCCCGTCGTTGATGCGGCGCCCGGCCAGGATCACCTGCGGGTTGTAGCCCAGCATTTCCGCCTTGTGCGTCAAATAATACGGGTCCACACCAATGCAATGGCCGCCCACAAGGCCGGGCTTGAACTTGAGGAAGTTCCACTTGGTGCCGGCCGCTTCCAGCACTTCGGTGGTGTCGATGCCCATCTTGTCGAAGATGATCGACAACTCGTTCATGAGCGAGATGTTCAGGTCGCGCTGGGTGTTTTCAATTACCTTGGCGGCTTCAGCCGCCTTGATGCTCGACGCGCGGTGAACGCCAGGGATGATGATGGTTTCGTAGAGCTTGGCCACCTTGTCCAGCGTGTCCGCTGAATCACCCGAAACAATCTTCAGAATCTTGGTCAGTGTGTGTTCCTTGTCGCCCGGGTTGATCCGCTCCGGGGAATAACCCACGTTGAAGTCCTGCTTCCACTTCAGCCCGGATTCGCGCTCCAGCACCGGAATGCAGACCTCTTCGGTGGCGCCCGGGTACACGGTGGACTCATAAATCACCGTCACGCCCTTCTTCATGTGGCGCCCGACGCTGGTGCTCGAACCGATCAGGGGACCGAAATCGGGAATATGCGCAATGTCGACCGGCGTGGGTACGGCGACGACGATCATGTCGGCTTCAGCCAGCATTTTGGGGTCGGCCGTGTAAACCGCATGCGGCGACACGCGCATTTCAGCGTCTGACAGCTCACGCGATGGATCCACGCCCCTTTGGCAGGATTCCACCTTGTGCTGCGCAATGTCGAAACCAATCGTGCGCATGTGTTTGCCAAATTCAACCACCAATGGCAAGCCCACGTACCCCAATCCAATCACGGCAACCACTGTCATCAAAAATTCTCCATGGAATCAAAAGTTCTGTTCATTGTCGACGCCCGAGTGTATCGAGCAAGCGGGTGTTGAGCGGCCCGAAGTTGTCGTCCAGGAACTGCTGGAGTGAGGCTTCGGCCTCGCCGGCCATGCCTTTGGGCGCATACAGGATGATGACGGCGGAGTCGTCGCTGCGGCCAGTCAGTCGGTACCAGGCGCTGTAGGCCTTGGCGCGGTAGTCGCTGCTGGTCAAGGTGCCACCGACCCAGTAAATTTGCCAAACTGTCAGTTGGCCCGAGCTGCCGCCTTCTGCCCCGGGCGCGCCGCGCAAGGAGGCCGTGCGCACGGTGTGGGGCACTCCCGCAAAGGTGACCTCGCGCGTGCCGCCGCCGGTTTGCGACCAACCGGTGCCGCTGCCCGCCACCAGGGCGTTGGTGGAGCTGACCATTTTCCGCTCGAGATTTTGGTTCCGGTACAGGCCCAGGTACACCCCTACGCGCTGACCGCCTTTTTCGTAAACACTGTTGGATTCGGCGCTCGTGTTTTGAAACGCTGGTTTGAACGCCGTGTTCTCGCCGGCTGCCGTTTGCCATCCAGGCGCCACGGCGGGCGCGTTGAAAACAAGTGGACCCGCGCTGGCCGTGTTCTCAAGCGCCGAAAAGATGGATGTTGGCAGCCACAGCAACAATGCCATGCAGGCGGTTGCCACACCGAGCATTGCCGCCGAATTCGGGCGTTGCAAGGCCGGGGTGGAGCCGGGCTGGCCGGCGCTGGCAGCGATGGGCGGCTCAGACCAGCGGGCGCCGATCAAGAACATCAACATGATCACAACGCCAAAAAACAGCCAACCGTAGATCAGGTGGTCCACACCGGCGGCCAGCTTGTTGCCCGACAAATGGCCCAGCATCACGATGATGTAGGCGCGCAGCCAGTTGGCCAGCACCGGAACGAGGATCGAAATCAGCACAAAAACAATTCGCCGCAGGGTCGACTGGTAGCTGAGGTAGGCGAACAGGGTGCCCACAGTCAAGGAGGCGATCAAATAACGCACGCCACTGCAGGCTTCCACCACCGACCAGTTGCCCGAGGGAATCACAAACTGCAGGCCCTCACGGTAGACCGGAATGCCGCTAAAGCGCAGGGCCAACACAGTGAAATCAGCTGTCCATGCCATCAACTGAGGCATCAGGAACTCGCCCACGGGGACCGCAAAAAACGAGAACATCAGCGGAAATGCAATGAGCTGCGAAACCCGTGGCCCGATCAAGACCACCGCACACAGGACCAGCATGGCGACGTAGGCGAACTGGGTCGCAGCATTGACGGCCGCCAGACTGCCCACCAGCCAGGCGAATCCCGCGGTCAGCACCAATGGGAAAATTTTGAAAAACGGCGACGGGGAAAGTGCGGCAATCACCTCGCGCTTTTGCCAGACGAGCCACAACACGATGGGCAGCACCAGAAAACCATGGGTAAAGGTTTCAGACCGCGCCCAGATCGACACCATGCCCGCAGCCGTATCCCAATACAGGAAGGTGGCCCAGGCCATCAATGCCGCCATCGCCACCAGGGCGTTGCGCCACTCCCGCTGAATCTGCGTAGCCACCGTCATGCCATCGCCTCCTTGCCCGCTTCCGGCAAGTACCGGTCAAGTACCGCCAGGTGGGCTGACCAACTGTATTGGTTGACAACCCGCTGGCGTCCCAGTTGCCCGATCCGCGCCGCTTTGGCTGCATCAGCCAGCAAACCCTCTACTTCCCGGACAAAGTCTTGCGCTGTTTCGGCAGCCAGCAACTCCTGACCGACACGGGCGTCAACCACTGCCGCGCAGGATGTTGACGCAACCACCGGACGCGCCATGGCCATGGCTTCGAGCACTTTGTTTTGAATGCCGCGCGCAACACGCAGCGGCGCCACCACCACGGTGGCGTGTTGCAGGTAGGGCCGGACATCGTCGACCGTGCCGGTGACCACCACGTCTTTGCCTGCCAGCGCGCTCACGGCGGGAGCCGGATTGCGACCCACAATGAAGAAGATGATTTGGGGCCTCGTCTGGCGCATGGCCGGAAGTATTTCTTGCACGAACCAGGTGACGGCGTCGATGTTGGGCCAATAGTCCATGGCGCCGGTGAACACCACTGGAATGCGTGCGCCAGTCGCACCATCGGGGGAGAAGGGCGACGGCCGGTGATCGTCAGGTGCGTAATACTCGGCGTCGACACCATTGCACATGGTCTGCACGACGCCGGCGCATTCAGGTGCGAGGCGCAGAAAAAGGGCCTTTTCCATGTCGGTCACCAAAAATGAACAGGTCGCCCGCAATGCGGCGGCGCGTTCAAATGACAACAATCGATCGGCTTCGCGCCGGTAGATCCACGACAAAGGCCAGGCGTGCTTTGAAGCGTATTGCCCCCATTTCGCGGAATCGACGTCTACAAAATCCAGCAACACAGGCCCTGTCGCCTTGCCGGCGCTGCCAACATATTGCGCCATCACCGATGAAAAAATAACCGAGGCGTCGATTGCATGGTTGGCCCGGACTTCATCGACCCAGGATTGAAGTGCGCCGTCCCGGTAGTACCGCACCCCCAGGGCTTCGTTGGTCAAAAATCCCGCCAGGCTCTTGATTTTTCCAAGGAACGGGTTGAGCCGTGCAACAAAGGTGTCCGGGCATATTTTCCGGACTGCTTCAACGTGGATTTCGTCTGCCGGATCATCCAGAAACGTCCCAAGGAAAACGCGGTGGTGCCGACTCAGGTGTTTGAGCAGGTTGAAAGACCGGACCTTGTCCCCCTTGTTGGGCGGATAGGGCAATCGGTGCACCAGAAACAACACGTTGGCCATGCGAACTTCAGCCCAGGTTGCGAACCACGAACGGCCCGAGCCAGTTGGCCAGGGCGATGGGCAGCCGTCGCCAAACGGCGATCATGGTTTTGTACTTGGCGTTTGACGGGTTGTTTTGCGGCACCGTGTCGCGCTTGTAGAGGCAAAACTCGTAGTGCAGGGGTTTGGGCTCGAAGCCCCAGTTTTTCTTGAACGCAAACGAACCCGTCCCTTGCTTGCTGCGTCCGTAATCAAAGACTTTCAACCCCTTTTCACAGGCGCGCCGCATCAGTTCCCAGTATTTGAAGTCGTTGGCGGCAAGGTGGCGGGCCGATTCGTCGTCTCCCGCGTAATACGGCAGCACTTCATCGCGAAAATAGAAACTCATGACACTGCTCAGCACCTGGTTGTCGGGCCCGCAAATAGTTAGGATTTCGCAGTCAGGGCCAAACTCGTTGCGCAGAGCCTGGAAGTACTTTTTGGGCATGGCAGGGGTGCCATGGCGGTGCACGTTGTCTGCATAAAGGCCAAAAAACCGGTCGACGCCCGGGTCGATTTCGCTTCGCAAGCCATTCTTGATGCCTTTTCGGACCATCGCGCGTTGCTTGCGGGGAATGGCGAGCATATTGGCCTCAGCGTCGGGAAACAAGGCTTTGCGGAAGGTTACGTAAAGGTCCTGCTTGGGCCAATCCCCGTGCCGCGCTTCGGTGTTGCGAAACTCCAGGCAGTCACTGCCGAGCTGTTTGGCGATCCGCTGGGCTTCGGTTTCAAGTGCTTCTGAGGCTTGCAGGTTGTTTGCTGCGACACCGCCGTAAACGGCAAAAGGAAGGCTGATGACGGAATTTCCAAAAAGCCAGCTGTTGATATGGGCAATGGCCAACACGCCTTCAATCTCACCGGCGCGTTCAGCATACAGAAACCAGGTTTCGTGACGGAAGACGCCTTGGATGATGGTTTGCCAACCCGCTCGATGGAAAAAGCTCGCTTGTGGGCACGACAAAACGAACTGGTCCCAGCGACGAGCCTCCAAGGCATCAGTTGGAGGGAGGCGCTTGACCGTCAGAACCGCAGCGTCAGGCAAGGCGCTGGCCACCTGCGTTGTGGCCGAGAAACACCTCGTCCATGCGCCCCCAACGGTAGTCCTTCAGCAGCTTTTTGAGCTTGCCTTCCATTCTGGAAATATTCACGTAATGGCGAAACCGTGTCTTGGCGTCCAAACCGCCGATCCGCGGTTGATCAGCGTCTATTTCCCATGGGTGAAAGTAGAAAATGGCCGGTTTTTGGTCAACACGATTGACCCGGTTGAGCATCCAGCGGGAAACCGAATAGGGCAGCAACCGGAAAAACCCGCCGCCGCTGGACGGGAAATTGCGGTTCAAAAGCCGTACGGTGGTCACCGGAATTTCCAGAAGGCCCGAACTGACAGTGTGCGCAAAACGTGGCGAATCCGGCATGCCATAGTGGTCATGTTGAATCGGGTAAATGCTGGAGCTGTACCGGTAACCCGCTCGGGCCAGGCAATCAAACGCCCAGAGGTTCCCTGTGCCGATGGAAAAACTCGGCGCCCGATACCCCTTGACTTCAATTCCGCCCAGATCCTCGAGAATGCATTTGGCGCGGTGGATGTCGGAAAAAAAGGCTTGCTCGGTTTGTTCACTGGCCCGCATGTGCCCGTATCCGTGACTGGCAAGCTCGTGGCCCTCGGCCACGATGCGGCGAACGATGGCAGGGTAGCGCTCCGCAATCCATCCCAGCGTGAAAAAAGTGGCTTTGGTTTTTTGCTCTGCCAACATGGCCAGAATTCGCTCAACATTTCCATTCACGCGGCATTCACGGGAATTCCATTCCGACCGCTTGATATACGGCGCCAAGGCTGACACCTGGAAGTAGTCTTCGACGTCAATGGTCAGGGCATTGGCGGGTCGACCTGCGGCGATAGATTGCATGGTGGAAAGCGTCCGATATCAACTGGCAAGAGTTTGAGGGCTTCCCAACCACTGCCACAGGTCTGCGGCGATTCGCTCTGCCGCCCGCCCGTCCCACAGTTCCGGCACCCTACCCCGTTTGCCGCGCCCGGCCAGAATGTCGTGCACGCCCTTCAAGATGGCGTCGCGTTCGGTCCCCACCAGAATGTTGGTGCCCTGGTCGACGGTGATGGGGCGCTCGGTATTTTCGCGCAGGGTGAGGCATGGCACGCCAAGCGCCGTAGTTTCTTCTTGCAGCCCGCCCGAATCGGTCAACACCATGGCGGCCTCGGCCATCAGTCCGAGCATCTCGAGGTACCCCTGCGGCGGCAGAATCAACATGCGATCGGGATCCACCCAATGCATCAGATTGAACTTGTCGATGTTGGCCCGGGTGCGCGGGTGCAAGGCAAATACCAAAGGCACATGCACTGACACTTCACGCAAGATTTCCAGCAAATTCCCAAGCGTCTCGGGTGAGTCGACATTGGACGGCCGGTGCAAGGTGACCACGCCGAACCCCTTGTTGCCATCCAGAATCGATGGCGACAACCCGCCCGCAACCACCGTGCTTTTGGCCGTGCGGGCGACGGACCGGTTGGCCATCAGGGAATCGATCATCACGTTGCCAACAAAACTCACGCGCCCAGCGGGAATGCCTTCCAGGCGGAGATTTTCCTGCGCACTTCTTTCGGTGGTGTAGAGGCGATCTGAAATCTGGTCGGTCAGGATCCGGTTAATTTCTTCCGGCATGCGGCGGTCGTAACTGCGAAGTCCTGCCTCCACATGAACGGTGGGCACACCTTTTTTTGTGGCCACCAGTGCACACGCCAGGGTAGAGTTGACATCGCCAACCACCACCACACAAGACGGATGGTGCTCGTCCAGGAGTGGCTCAAACCGCCGCATCACTTCGGCCGTCTGAATGGCATGCGTGCTGGAGCCGACTTCCAGGTTGATGTGGGGGCGCGGCAACTTCAAGTCTTCAAACAACTTGTCGTTCATGTCCTTGTCGTAATGTTGCCCCGTATGCACCAGGAGCCACGGTATCGCAGGAACATGGCTGTCGAGCGCCCGCAAAATCGGCGCCATTTTCATGTAATTGGGCCGCGCGCCGACGACGCAGATGACCGGTTTGATCGTGGTGTTTGTCATTGTTGGTTGCTCTTCACGCCCCGTCCGGAAATTGGCCTAACCCGACTTTCGTACTGAGCCGACAAGTTTCTGCAAGGAAGCCAGGATTTCAAGATCCACGCGCTCGAGCCGAAGCAGGGTTTTTTCAATCCGGTTCAGGCGCTCCCTGAACTGGTCGTGACCCAAGCCGCCGAGTTTTTCGGCAATTTCATCCATCGAACTGGATTCAAACTCCAGGCGGCCCAGATCAATGTCAAAACCGGACTCCTCATGCCCCTGCCGAGTGTCACGCAAGCCATGCTGCCCTGCAGCCAGGGCCGGCAAAATGCTGCTGCCGGACTCTTCGCGGATTTCATCGACAACAACGGCCACTTCTTCTGCTCCAAACGCGTCTTTTTCCCCCAGAAACCCCAGCAAAAGCAGACGGTCACAAACCGAATTGATGCGCCTCGGAATGCCCCCTGTGGCCTGGTGAATGGCCTCAAAAGCGGGAACATCGAAACTGGGCCGGCCATCAGCACCGACGCACTTGAGCCGGTGTTCAATGTAGCCCCGGGTCTCGTCGACGTCCATTGGGCCGATGTGGCAGGTTGCGGTTACGCGCTGGCGCAGCTGCTGCATGCTGGGGTGTTGCAGGATTTCGCGAAACTCGGGTTGCCCCACCAGGAAAGTCTGCAGCAGGGCCTGCTTGCCAAACTGGAAGTTGGACAACATGCGCAGTTCCTCAACGGCTCTCGGCGTCAAATTCTGGGCCTCATCGACAATCAGGAGGCACCGCTTGCCCTGGCTGATTTGCGTCACCAGGAAGGCCTCGAGCGACATGAGGAGGTCAGATTTCGACAAATCCCTGACAACCACGCCAAATGCCGCCCCGACCATGCGCAAAGTGTCTTCCGCGTCAAGCTGGGTGCTCACCAGGTTGGCTGAAACGACGGTTTCCGGATCAAGACTCTCCAGCAAGCCACGCACGATGGTCGTTTTGCCGGCGCCTACTTCACCCGTAATGACAATGAAGCCTTCGTTGCGCTGGACACCGTATTCCAGGTAAGCCCTGGCCCGCCGGTGCTGCTTGCTGCCAAAGTAAAAATGGGGGTCGGGATTGAGCTGGAACGGTTTGCCGGTCAACCCATAGTAGGCTTCATACATGGGTCAGAACTGGACGGTCACCGTCCCTGTAATTGCTGTTTCGATGTAGGGCGAAGTCCGACTGTCAAATACCACGCGCCGCGCATTGATGGCCGCGGTCGACTTGAGACCAAGCCGGGTAGAAACACCCAGATTGACAGAATTCGTCACGGTTTCCTGAAGACCGCTTGAATCGGAAGAACGCTGATTCATGCCAGTCAGATTCATTGACGTGTCCGGCGTCAATCGGTGTGCATAACTGACACTCAATCCCGTTTGTCGGATCGAATTCGAGTTGGAGAGGTCGTCAATGGCATTGGTTATGGTATCCAGGCGCGATGTCTCCGTCCTGGTTGCGGTAAAGGTGACCGAGCTTCTGATACCCAGGAGCGTAAAGGACAAATCCTGGCGTCGCTGCAATGACAAGGCTGATGTCAAAAAGTTGCTGACGACTATGGTGTTGGGGTTGATGCCATTGACCTGCAGGAAGGTGTTTACCAGCACCGCCCGTTTGACGGGATCTGGCTCAACGGTTGCGAACTGTGTGAAGTAAAGGTCGTAAATCGGTCCGAGGCTACCCAAACTGGATTGGCTCGGCGAATTCGATACGTCCTGCGAGTCCGTAAAACTCCAAGCAGAGCGCGCCGTGCGGTAGGAGAGATTGATGTTGTGGGATTGGCCGAAGGGTCGGGTTTGACGACTCGCAGAAAAGCTCGTTGACGGTGAAGGTGACCACTGGATACCCTGTCCGTTGGTCCAATTTCTCTCTTTCTCCAGGGTGTTGTAGTTGTTTCCTTCCTGCCCCGCGCTGGCAGACACGACAAGCTGGGGGTTGAGCGCATAAGAGAGGGAGCCTGTCAATGAATCGGATTCGGTTGCCCGCCCCACGGAATAACTGGTCGCTTGCTGGACGGCTTGCAGCGACCACCCAATGCGGCTCGCCGAGGGTTGCCCTTTCAATGACAAAAGCAGGTCTTTTGTCGTGACATCGGATGCGACCGAGGACGCACTGCGGGTAAAGGCAAACCCGTAACGGGTCTCGAAGTCCGCGTACCCGCCCACCGAGCCCTTCAAATAGGGTGAAATCCGGTAGGTCGACGTTTCGGTTTGGTTGGCATTTGAAAAATAGCTGCCCGACGACTGCGTGCCCAATCCCGAAACAGACTGTTGGGTGATGGAAGCATTGACATCAAGGAATGCGAAGTTTTCAACGGCCACAAGGGACCCAAACGCCGTCAGGTTGTTTTGCAGCGAAGTGCCTGAAACGCCCTGCGCCGAAACCCGCCCATTCAATGAGTAATCAAAATAACCTTTGACTCGCCCGAAATCGCTGGTGATTCTGATTCCCGGAATCACTTCCGTCACCAAGTCCGCCTGCTTGGCGGTGTTCGACAAATTCGCGTTGTCGGTCAAAATTTCAGTGACCGTCACCCGGGGGACGATGGTCACACCGCGGCGTCCAACCGAGGGCGCTGAAACAGTCTGGTCAACCGAGCCATCTTGCGCAAAACTTTCCACAGAAAGTCCAATCGCCAGCAGGGTGACCATTACAGCCCGGTAGGCTGCCGGAACACTGAATCCCGAGAACGCCCCGCCGCCACGTCTGCGCCCCGAAAGCAGATGGCGGCCCTTCATTCTTGAACTTGCTCCTGCTGGCCATACCCATAGCCGTACCCATAACCATAGCCATAGGTTCCCTGCGAGGCAGCGCGCGCCTGATTCAACACCAGCAGCTTCACCGGGCATGATTCAATGTTGGAAAGCGCATGGCGCACATCAGACTGAAGCGTACTCTCCGCCTTGACGACCATCACAATTTGACCCATGTGAGTCGCCAGCACGCGCGACTCGGTGGTCAACAACAAGGGTGGTGAATCAAAAATGATGATGCGATCAGGATAACGCTTGGCCATGTCCTCCAGCAACTTGATCATGGCATCGCTGGCCAGCAATTCTGTGGCCCGTTCGTGG
>JANMMR010000207.1:0-6578 GCA_031373455.1 Rhodoferax sp. | reverse complement strand
CCTGCCTGAACCCGCCCGCTTCCAGTCGGAGATTGCAGCGAACAACGGGCTCGTAACGGGTTTGCACAACCACTCCTCAGAAACACAGGGCAACAAAGACCTTGTGCTGAAGATTCGAAAGCCCTCGGGGAGCGCTCATGGCAGCCATTGAAGCCAGAGAACCGCCATCCATTTGCAACTTGACACCATTCAGGAGAACCTCGTGACCAATCGACGACAACTCATCGCGGCCGCATGCGTGCTGCCCACATTCACACTCACTGCCCCTTCCTGGGCGCATGGTGATGCCGAAAAGCCCGGGAAGCCCGTCACCAAGGTCAAGAAGGAGCAGAAGCCCTGGGGTATTGCGGGAGACGCAAAGAGCGTCAAGCGCAGCATTGCGGTGGGCATGGACGACAACATGCGATTCACCCCCGACAAAATGGTGTTCAGGCAGGGTGAAACCATCCGTTTCGTGGCAAAAAATTCAGGCAAGATCCTGCACGAATTTGTTTTGGGTACCCGAAAAGAACTGGATGAACACGCTGCCCTGATGCTCAAGTTTCCCAGCATGGAGCACGACGAGCCCTACATGGCCCACGTGCCACCGGGCAAAACCGGGCAAATCATCTGGACCTTCAACCGCGCTGGCGATTTCGAGTTTGCCTGCCTTATCGCAGGGCATTACCAGGCGGGCATGAAAGGCACCATTCGCGTCACCGCGACCGCCTGAAACTGCATTTTTTGGCACTTTTGAACCCTTGACGACGCACCGATCGCCAAATTTGTAAACCACGATGCCTTGAACTGCGTTCAAGTCGTCATACATACAGACTTAACCTGAAGGATTTACCATGAAAAAATTGATTGCCACCGTTCTCGTGATGTCAGCGTTTGCTGGCGCTGGTGTTGTTTTTGCGGGCGCGGCCCACGCGCAAACTGCAGCCGTTGCGGAAAAGCCGCCCTTGAAGGATGCAGCCGAAGCCGAAATTCGGAAGATTGACAAAGACGCCAAAAAGATTACCCTGAAACACGGCCCGATCAAAAGCCTCGATATGCCCGGAATGACCATGGTTTTCCAGGTCAAAGACAGCGCCTTGCTGGACCGGCTTGCCGGGCTCGGCGTGGGTGACAAGATCATGTTCACCGCCGAACAGCAGCAAGGGGCTTACGTGGTAACAGGGGCCGAAAAGGTGGTGTCCAAATGACTGAATTTTTACCGTGCCTGTATGCGGCCTTGTTGATTGGCCTGGGCGCGTTCGCTGCCGCTGCGGCCGGCTATGTGGCCGGTCGCATGCGAGAACAATTGGCCTTGCTGGAAATGCTTCGGCCGGTGGCCTGAGCAATGACGCGGCTGTGACCGCACGCCACTAAGTGCGCCAGCGCACAGCCTGGGGGAATCAACGCGCCGATGATGACTTGCCGAATATCCGGTGACATCGGAGAGGTTGAATGGTGCAAAGACGGCAGATGGTCCAGGTCGCAGGCCTGGTCGCGGCGGCGGGTGTCGGCGGTGCCGCCTGGGTGTATTACGGATCTCACCGTTCTGCGCGTCTGACGGGCGGCCCATTTCGTCCGTATCCGTTCGACCCGGTTACTGTCGAAAACTTCCAGCAAAAACTCTTCATTCCGGTCGGCAGCGGGCCTTTTGGCGTGCTGGATGTCAAAGGGCCTCTGACCTTGCAGGCCACGGCCGCCAGCTTTGCACTGCTTCCCGGGCGGGAATCGCCGTTTCTGCTGTACCAGACCGAACAGGCTGGTAAAACCTTTCAGAACCCCATCCTGCGCATTGAAAGCGGCGCTCGCTTCTCCGCCCGTCTGGACAACGCATTGAACGAGCCAACCCTCATCCACTGGCACGGCCTGAACGCGCCCGCGAATATGGATGGCCATCCAGTCGATACCTTGGCGCCTGGCGCGCGTTTCGCTTACGACTTCACTGTGCGTAACCGGGGTGGCACCTACTGGTACCACACCCATGCGCACGGGTTGACTTCCAAGCAGGCATACACCGGCCTGGCCAGTTTTTTTCTGGTGGACGACGACGACCAGCGCAAACTGGCCAAGACGCTCGATCTGCAACTGGGTGTGACCGATCTGCCGCTGGTGATTCAGGACAAGCAGTTTGATACACAGGGCCGTCTGCGCTACCAGCCCAACGGGCACGAGGCTATGATGGGCTGGTTGGGCGATATCGTGCTGGCCAACCTGACGTCCAACGCGGTCCAGACCGTCACGCCACGAACCTACCGCCTGCGGATGCTCAACGGATCCAACGCCCGTATCTATCGGCTGGCTTTTGTAAAGGATGAAACACGGTTGAACTTCACGGTCATCGGAACAGACGGTGGGCTGATTGATCGGCCTGAAACCGCCACGGAAGCCTTTCTCGCACCCGGCGAGCGGCTGGACGTGCTGTTTGACGCAGGCCAGGCGCAGCCAGGCGACAGTATTTTCCTGAAAAGCCTGGCGTTTGATCCCATGGAGAATGAAGGATCTGGCGGCATGGGGGGGATGGGCGGCATGACCATGGGCATGGGTCAGATGATGGGTGGCATGGGCTCTTCACGGTTACCGCTGGGCATGACGTTTAACGTACTTAAGCTCAGCGTAGTGGCAGGAGAACGCATCGTTGCCAAGTTACTCGAAACGCTGTCGCAAATCAAACCGATTGACATTGCGGGTGCGGCAGAACGCAAGATTGAACTGTCGATGGGGCATATGCGATTTCTGATCAACGGGCTCAGCTTCCGAATGGAAGAGATTGCATTTGAGGTCAAGCGTGGCGCGGTAGAGGTCTGGCGTATCAACAACCCCGCAGTGGGCATGCCCCACCCGATGCACCTGCACGGCTTCTCCTTCCAGGTGATTGAGCGGCTAAACAGCCCGCGCGAGTTATCGGCCAACGCACGCTTTGGCAAGGGCCGAACAGTGAGCGACCTTGGCTGGAAAGATACGGTTCTGGTGTGGCCGGGAGAAACCGTGCGGATCGCCATCGATTTTTCCCACGATTTTCCGGGTGCCCAGACCTACCTCTTTCACTGCCACAACCTGGAACACGCTGATGCCGGAATGATGATCAATTACCGGGTGCAAGCGTAAGGGCTGGACCTTGCCAATCGGCTGCTCCCGTCTGTTTATATACATTGCATTTGATGCGCATCAATGGAATTTTGAAAAACATCACTACATTCAAATCAGGGTTTGCGACAACCCGCTTCCCAACAACCCCCGGAGGTCACCATGTCCAAATTACGACCTCTTCCACTGGCAATTGTCTTGGTCAGTGCCAGTCTGATCTTGGTTTCGGGTATTGCCGCAGCGCAGTCTGGCAGCCCACGCGTCAAGAAGCTGCCGTTGGCTGCCGACCCTTTGAAGAATGCCGTACTCGTTGGCCGGGTCGCTGCGGGCAACATGATTTTCCAGCTGGAACTCGAAGGGTCGGAGCCGATGTGGATGCAGATGGGAACACCGCCTGCGTGGCGCGCGCACCAACCCGCTGCGGACGAACGTTTTCACGTAGAGTTAAAACTGTCAGATCCGAAGTCAAAGACGCGCATTCCCTACGCAAACAGCCGCTTTGAGGCCAAAAATACCGATACCGGCAAGTCGATGACCCTGCCGCTGCCACCCATGTGGGGCAGCAGCGGCTTGCATTACTCAGCGAACAGTGCGCTACTGGGCGACGGCATCTACGCTGCGACGGTCACCGTTGAGGTTCCGACATTCCAACGTGAGCTGAAAGACAAAGACTTGTGGTCCACGCCCGTGAGCGCGAAGTTCCACTTCAAACTCCAGAATGGGAAGTTGACTGAAGTGTCGAAGCCGAACGTGTAACCATTCGATGCCATCTTTTCAATGCCAACAACACCCATAACTGCGTTGCTGAAATTCCACAACTTAAAGGAGATGATCATGAAACATTTGTCTGCGCTCACTATCTTCGCAATTTCGCTGGCAACTACCCATGTTGCGATGGCGCAAAGCGGAAACATGATGAATGGCGGGATGTGGGGTAGTGGCTGGATGGGGGGATACGGCGGAATGTGGACACCCATCCTGCTGTTGATCGTTGTCATTGGTGTCGTTGCATGGATCGTCAAGCGCGGCGGCAAATGAGTATGCGCCCAAAGATTCCCAACCATTCTTAACGGAGCTTGAAGCCAGTCATGGATACAACGGTACGGCAAGTTGAAGACAGCCTGAAAGACCCCGTCTGTGGGATGACAGTAACACCGCAGTCGCATCACTTTCTTGAACACGAAGGCAAGCCTGTTTACTTTTGCAGTGCGGGCTGCAAGGGGAAATTTTCAGTAGACCCAGCCAAGTACCTGCCGGCTGCTCCAAACGCAAACGCGGCAGCGTCGCCGCCCCAACCCCCGCGGTTTGAACCGGCGCCGGCTGGCGCCCGCTATACCTGCCCCATGCACCCCGAAGTGCTTCAGGACCACCCCGGGTCCTGTCCGAAATGCGGCATGGCGCTGGAGCCCGTGATGCCCACACTGGATGAAGGCGAGAGCCCGGAACTGCTGGATTTCAAACGTCGTTTCATCTGGACGCTACCGCTGACTGTCGTTGTCACCTTTCTCGCCATGGCAGGGCACCGCCTGCAATGGTTCGACATGGCCATGCAAAGCTGGATCGAGTTGGTGCTGACCATGCCGATCGTGCTGTGGGCAGGCTGGCCGTTTTTCGTGCGCGGTGTTCAATCGGTGGTCAACCGCAGCCCCAACATGTGGACACTGATCGGCCTGGGCACCAGCGCTGCGTTCGTCTACAGCGTGGTTGCCACGTTGGCACCGGGTGTGTTCCCCACCTCATTTGTGTCGATGGGCCGCGTGGCGGTCTACTTTGAAGCGGCGGCGGTGATCATCTCGCTCACGCTGCTGGGTCAAATTCTGGAACTCAAAGCACGCTCCCAGACCTCGGCGGCCATCAAATCCCTGCTGGGTCTGGCACCCAAGACGGCGCGGCGCATCAACGCCAATGGCGCAGAAGAAGACGTGCCCCTGACCCACGTGCACGTGGGCGACTCGCTGCGCGTGCGCCCCGGCGAAAAAGTTCCGGTTGACGGCGTGGTGACTGAAGGCAGCAGCGCGGTTGATGAATCAATGCTGACTGGCGAACCCATGCCGGTGACCAAACGTGTGGGCGACAAACTGATTGGCGCAACCATGAACACCAGCGGTTCCTTGGTGATGCGTTCGGAAAAAGTGGGCTCCCAAACCGTGCTGGCCAGCATCGTCCAGATGGTGCTTCAGGCGCAGCGTTCGCGTGCACCCATGCAGCGCATGGCGGACCAGGTGGCGGGTTATTTTGTGGTCACCGTGGTGGCCGTTGCACTGTTGACGTTTGTGATGTGGGGATTTTTTGGACCTGAACCCAGTTGGGTTTATGGCCTGATCAACGCCGTGGCGGTCCTCATCATTGCCTGCCCTTGCGCACTGGGTTTGGCCACGCCCATGTCGATCATGGTCGCTACTGGCAAAGCCGCCACCCAGGGCGTACTGTTTCGTGACGCAGCCGCCATCGAAAACTTCCGCAAGGTCGACACGCTGATCGTGGACAAAACCGGCACGCTGACCGAGGGCAAACCCAAATTTGACAGCGTTGTGGCATCGCCGGGCTTCGCCGAAGACGAAGTACTGCGGCTGGCTGCGAGCCTCGACCAGGGCAGCGAACATCCCTTGGGCGATGCCATTGTCAGCGCTGCCAAGGAGCGCAAGCTGGTACTCGACAAGGTCGATGGCTTTGAATCCAGCACCGGCATTGGTGTGCGCGGCAGCGTCGGCGGCAAAGCGCTGGCTTTGGGTAACACGGCGCTGATGACCCAACTGGGCGTTACGGTGGAACCGCTCAAAGAGCGGGCGGAAGCCTTACGTGCTTCCGGGGCCAGCGTGATGTTCCTGGCTGTGGACGGCCACAGCGCTGGTCTACTGGCCGTGTCTGACCCGATCAAGACGAACACTGCAGAAGCCCTGGCCGCGCTGAAGGCTGCGGGCATCCGCGTGATTATGGCCACGGGAGATGGCTTGACAACCGCCAAGGCGGTCGCCGCCAAGTTGGGCATCGACGAGGTTCACGGCGAGGTAAAACCCGCCGACAAACTGGAAATGGTGAGCAGGTTGCAGCGCGAGGGCCGCATTGTCGCGATGGCCGGTGACGGGATCAACGATGCGCCCGCGCTGGCCAAGGCCGACGTGGGCGTGGCCATGGGCACGGGCACCGACGTGGCGATGAACAGCGCACAGGTCACTTTGGTGAAAGGCGACCTGCGCGGCATCGCCCAGGCGCGCATCATCTCGCAGGACACCATTGCCAACATGAAGCAGAACCTGGGCTTCGCTTTCGTCTACAACGCGCTGGGCGTGCCATTGGCTGCGGGTGTGTTGTTCCCGTTTACCGGCTGGTTGTTGTCGCCCATGATCGCCGCACTGGCCATGAGCTTGAGTTCGGTATCGGTGATCAGCAATGCGCTGCGCTTGCGGAGCACCAAGCCTTCAACGCCCGCACCCCACCGCCTGCCTTGACGCAGCAGGTCGGCCATTCAAATCTTTCAGCTAATGCCCATGCCGGTGATGCGCATCGGGAAAATGCGC
>JANMMR010000198.1:0-4314 GCA_031373455.1 Rhodoferax sp. | reverse complement strand
CAGCGCCAACCTGTGCTGCATGATGATCACTTACCCCAGCACCCACGGCGTGTTTGAAACCCGGGTCAAAGAACTCTGCGCGCTGGTGCACCGGCACGGTGGCCGCGTGTACGTGGACGGCGCGAACATGAACGCGCTGGTCGGCATTGCCGCGCCGGGTGAGTTTGGCGGCGACGTGAGCCACCTCAATTTGCACAAGACCTTCTGTATTCCGCACGGCGGCGGCGGGCCGGGCGTGGGGCCGGTGTGTGTGGTGGCTGACCTCGTGCCATATTTGCCGGGACATGCGACAGGCGGCGTTGCCGTCAATGGTGTGGGCGCCATCTCTGCTGCACCTTTGGGCAATGCTGCGGTTTTGCCGATTTCCTGGATGTATTGCCGCATGATGGGCCCCGAGGGTTTGACACAGGCCACCGAGATCGCGATCCTGAGCGCCAATTACATCAGCTCACGGCTCGAGGACCACTACCCCACGCTTTACGCCAGCCAAACCGGCGAGGGACGCGGCCACGTCGCGCACGAGTGCATCCTGGACCTGCGCCCGCTCAAAGACAGCAGCGGCGTCACTGCGGAAGACGTCGCCAAGCGCCTGGCCGACTACGGCTTTCACGCGCCCACCCTGAGTTTCCCCGTGCCGGGCACACTGATGGTGGAACCCACCGAGAGCGAAACCCTCGACGAGCTTGACCGTTTCATCCACGCCATGATCGCCATCCGCGAGGAAATCCGCCGCGTTGAAGACGGCACTTGGCCGCGCGACAACAACCCGCTGGTGCACGCGCCGCACACCGCCGCCAGCCTGCTGGCCGACTCCTGGGCACGACCCTATTCGCGTGAATTGGCGGCCTTCCCGCTGCCCAGCCTCAAGCAGGTGAAATACTGGCCGCCGATTGGGCGGGTAGACAACGTCTACGGCGACCGCAACCTGTTTTGCAGTTGCCCGCCG
This sequence comes from Rhodoferax sp., assembly GCA_031373455.1. Taxonomy (GTDB): domain Bacteria; phylum Pseudomonadota; class Gammaproteobacteria; order Burkholderiales; family Burkholderiaceae_C; genus JANYCG01. The sequence goes on along the minus strand of JANMMR010000198.1, from coordinate 3,368 downwards.
GTGTCTGACTACAGTTGAAAGACCGCACCATGGCAAGCGCCTCACCCGCCGGTGTTCCCGCGCTGGACATCGACCCGTTCAGCGACGACTTCCTCACCAACCCCTACCCGGACCACGAGCGCCTGCGGGAGGCCGGGCCGGTGGTCTGGCTCTCCAATTACGGCATCTACGCCACCGCCCGCCATGCGCAGGTGCGCGAAGTCCTGAGCGACCACGCCACCTACATCTCCTCGGCCGGGGTCGGTCTGGCGAACTTCAACAAGGAGCCGCCTTTTCGCCCCAAAAGCCTGATCCTCGAAGCCGACCAACCCCAACACACCCGGGCCCGAAACATCCTGGCGCGCGTCCTCTCGCCCAAAGCCATACCGCAAATCCGCGCCGATTTTTCGAAGGCTGCGGACGCGATGCTTGATGGCCTGGCCGAGCGCGCAGCCGGAAACCAGGTTGTAGACGGCATCAAGGTGCTGGCTGAACCGTACCCGCTGAAGGTGTTCCCCGACGCCGTGGGCCTGGATGAAACCGGCCGCGAAAACCTGCTGTTGTATGGCGACATGGTTTTCAATTCGTTCGGGCCTCGCAATGACTTGCTTTTGAACGCGGCGCAACGCGTCCAGCCGGTGACGGCCTGGATCATGGATCACTGCCAGCGCGCCATGTTGCGTCCCGGAGGCTTTGGCGACCAGATTTACCAGGCCGCTGACGCCGGTGAAATCACCCATGAGGAAGCGCCGATGCTGGTGCGCTCGTTTCTTTCGGCTGGTGTTGACACCACCGTCAACGGCATTGGCAACGCGCTTTTTTGCCTGGCGCAGCACCCCGAAGAGTTCGACAAACTGCGCGCCAACCCGCAGCTGGCGCGCCAGGCCTTTGAAGAAAGCCTGCGGTATGAATCAGCCGTGCAAACCTTTTTCCGCACTACCTCGCGTGATGTGGAACTGGCGGGTATTGTGATTCCCGAAGGCAGCAAGGTGCTGACCTTCCTCGCCGCCGCCAACCGCGACCCTCGCCAGTGGGCCGAGCCCGAGCGCTTCAACGTTGAGCGCAAGAACATTGGCCACATGGCGTTTGGCACGGGCATTCACGGCTGCGTCGGCCAAATCGTGGCGCGGCTCGAGGGTGAATTGATTCTGGCCGGGCTGGCCAAACGTTTCAAACGCATCGAATTGGCGGGCACGCCCACCCGCCGCTTGAACAACACGCTTCGCGCGTTGGCCAACTTGCCCTTGCACCTGACGCCCGCCTGAGCCGTCTTCGGTGCGGTCCGGAAAACCCCAACGCCCCAGATGGGCGCCGGGTGCATCAGGCCAGCCAGCCCTCGCTGCGCGTCCAGAGTTCGGCGGCCAGCGCTGCATCCTGCGCGAGCGTACTGGGCGTCCTGGCCTTGCACTTGTCGTAATACAAGCCAGTCTCCGTGGCAACAGAAGCTGACGTGGCGCAGTGCAGTGTTGTCAACGCACCCTCTTCCACCGTGATCATCCAGCGTTTGATCAGCGGCCGGATCGGCCATGGCACCGAGCGCCACACGTCCGATGCGACTACGCCCGGGTGCAGCGCGTAGGTATTCACACCCGTGCCAGCGAGGCGGCGCGCCAGCTCGGCGCTGAAGAGCGCGTTGGCGAGTTTGGAAACACCGTATTCGGCAAACCCGGTGCGGGTGGCAGTCGGTTGTTGCAGCGCCGCCCAGTCAATGCCGCTGGCGCGGTAGTGCGCGCGGCTTGAAACCGTGACGATGCGTGCCGGCACCGCTTCGGCCGTCGAGGCCTTGATGCGCTGAAGCAGCAATTGGGTAAGCAAAAAGTGCCCCATGTGGTTGGTGCCAAACGCCAGCTCGAAGCCAGATGGGGTGAGGCCACGGCCGCCGGCCAGGCCGGCGTTGTTGATGAGCAGGTGCAGTGGCAAATCACGCTTCAAAAAACCCTCGGCGCAGCGCCGCACCGAATCAAAATCGCCCAGGTCCAGTTGCATCAGCTCGAGCTTCGCTGCGGGATGGACCTTGCGGATGGTTTCCATCGCCGCTTGCCCGGTGGCCGCCGAGCGGCAGGCGATGAACACCTGCGCGCCCATGCCGCACAACTCGCGCGCCGTGACGAGGCCAATGCCGGTATTGGCGCCGGTGATGAGGGCGACGCGGCCTTTCAGGGAAACAATTGGTTCAGGCATGTTGACCCTCCATGAAAAAGGGCTCAGCTTAGTCGATGCCGCGGGTGGCCGATTTCGACCGCTGTGCTTTCACGTCAGATCGTTGGCTTTTGCCTTCGAGCCGCCTTTGTTTCGATGCGAAAGTCGGCTTCGTGGCGCGGCGCGGTTTGGGCGGCACGGCCACGCTGTTGACCAGCTCGTGCAGGCGGGCGAACGCGTCAAGCCGGTTGGCGTCTTGCGTGCGATGGCTTTGCGCCTTGAGGACCAGCACACCTTCGCTTGTGATGCGGCCATCGCGCAAGGCCAGCAAACGCACCTTCAGGTCGTCAGGCAGGCTGGACGCCGGGATGTCAAACCGCAAATGAATCGCACTGGAAACCTTGTTGACGTTTTGCCCGCCCGCACCTTGGGCGCGGATGGCGCTCACCTCGACTTCGGATTCCTTGACTTCGATGGGAATTGTCATACTATATATTTAATAGCAATAAAACCAATGAATCCGTGACTTGGCGGCCGATTTTTATTGAAAAATCGGGAAAAATCACTTCCGGCGCGCTTTCCATACCCATATTGGGTATGATTGATACGCTAACAGCGCACAAGCAACGTACCGCATGCGCATCAGGCCCGCCGCAGCCGCATCTGGTTGGGCAAAGGCACCGAGCGGCGCAACACACCTTCACCGAGCCACAACGCCGACTTGCGCGCCCGCTGCGCCACCGTTTCCAGCGGCAAGCCCTGGTAGTCGTCGTTGAAGACCTCAAAGCTGTAGTCGCCGCGGTAACCCATCTGGTGCAGTTTGAGGGTGAGCGCGGCCACGGCTTCGCTGTGCACCCCTTCGCCTGGAAACACGCGGAAGGTGCGCGCGGTGCTGATGCGCTCTTCGACTGACTTGATTTCATTCCACATGAAATCGGCCAGTTGCACGAGGAAGATTTTGTCGGGGTCAACCAGTTCGAGGTCTTCCAGCGGCGTGTTGGTGGCCAGCATATGAAAAGAATCAAAGCCCAGGCCGAGATTGGGCATGTCGGCCTCGGCGATCACGTCCCAGGCCTGCGGAAACTCGTTGATGCTGCGGCCCCAGGAGAGGCCTTCAAAGGCGATCTTGATGTTTTTGGTGATGGCCAGCATCGCCAGCTTGCGCAGGTCACGCACGATGGCCGAGCGGTCGCTGGTGGCATGGGTCGAGGTGGAAGAGCAAGCCAGCATCACGCCGCAGCCCAGCGCGT
>JANMMR010000186.1:0-3295 GCA_031373455.1 Rhodoferax sp. | reverse complement strand
CTGCACTTCAATACCCGCGAGGAAAACCAGGCCGAATCCTTCCGCAAAATGCTGCTGGCCATGGCGCGTGACGTGCGCGTGATCCTGATCAAACTGGCCGACCGCTCGCACAACATGCGCACCTTGTCGGACGCGCCGCGCGAGAAGTGGCACCGCATCGCCTCGGAAACGCTGGAAATCTACGCCCCCATCGCGCACCGGCTGGGGCTGAACCAGACCTACCGCGAGTTGCAGGAGCTTTCCTTCAAGCACCTCAAACCCTGGCGTTACGAGGTGTTGACCAAGGCCGTGACACGTGCCCGCAGCCGCCGCCGCGACCTGATCGACAAGGTGCGCGTGGAGGTGGAAGGCGCGTTTGCCGCGGCGGGCATGACCATCCGGATTTCAGGGCGCGAGAAGTCCCTGCACTCGATTTACCGCAAGATGCAGGAGAAACACCTGAGTTTTGCCCAGGTGACCGACATCTACGGTTTTCGCATCATCGTGCCCTCCACCATCGACTGTTACACCGCACTGGGCACCTTGCACCAGCATTACAAACCGGTGCCGGGGAAGTTCAAGGACCACATCGCGATTGCCAAGGTCAACGGTTACCAGTCGCTGCACACCACCCTGGTGGGGCCATCGGGTGTGAACGTCGAGTTCCAGCTGCGCACCCAGGCCATGCATGTGGTGGCCGAGTCGGGTGTGGCCGCACACTGGCTGTACAAAGTCAACAGTACCGATGCCGCCGCCGCCGAGCGGCTGGGCACCCAGTGGCTGCAGTCGCTGCTGGACATCCAGAACGAGACCGGCGATGCCGCCGAGTTCTGGGACCACGTCAAGGTCGACCTGTTCCCCGATGCGGTTTACGTGTTCACGCCGAAAAGCCAGATCCTGGCCCTGCCGCGCGGCGCCACGGTGGTCGATTTCGCCTACGCCATCCACAGCAACGTGGGGGACCGCACTGTCGCGGCCAGCATCAATGGCGAGCCGGCGCCCCTGCGCAGCGAGCTTAAAAACGGCGACGTGGTGGAGGTAGTCACCTCGCCGTCTTCCACGCCCAACCCGGCCTGGCTGGGTTTTGTGCGCACGGCGCGGGCGCGTTCGAAAATCCGCCACCATCTCAAGACCATGGAGCACGTGGAATCGCAGAACCTGGGCGAGCGCCTGCTCTCACAGGCCCTGCGCGCCGAAGGTTTTGAGCGTTTCCCGGGCGATGACCCGGCCTACGCGCCGGTGTGGGACAAACTGCTGCGCTTCACCGGCAGCCGCACGCGCGCCGAATTGTTGATCGACATCGGCCTGGGCAAACGCATTGCCGTGATTGTGGCCAAGCGCCTCATCACCCTGCTGGCAGAAAAGGGCGACAAGCCCGATGCGCTGCTGTTGACCCGGGAGCGCTTTACCACCGGCGAATTGCCCACGCAGGGCGTGCTCACACTCGACGGCAGCGAAAACGCGTCGGTCAAGTTCGCCAGCTGTTGCCGCCCTCTTCCGGGCGACGCCATCGTCGGTTACCTGGGCCGCGGCGAGGGCCTGGTGGTGCACCAGAAAGAATGCCCGGTAGCCAAAAAATTGCAGAACAAGGACGCCGAACGTTTCATCGAGGTCGAATGGGCCGACGAGATGACGCGCGCGTTTGAGACCGAAATTTCCGTCACCGTCACCAATGGCAAGGGCGTGTTGGCGCGTGTTGCGGCAGCCCTGGCCAGCGCCGAAGCCGATATCGCCCACATCGACATGGACGAAGAAGGCGCCCAGGACGTGACGGAACTGCGTTTCCTCATCGCCGTGCGCGACGTCACCCACCTGAACCAGGCCTTGCGCAACCTGGGCCGCACCACCTCGGTGCTGGGTGCGCGCCGCAGCGTCCGCTCGCCCTGAATTTGCGCTTCGGGCGGCGGCTCAGGCCACGGTTCCGGCGCCCGGCTGCGGGTAATTCACACGCAGCACTTCAATGTCCTCCACACCTGCCGGCGTGTGCAGTTTCAGTTCATCACCTTCGCGCGCCTTGAGCAGGGTACGGGCAATGGGGGAAATCCAGCTGACCTGGTGCTGCGCGCTGTCGGCTTCGTCGATGCCCAAAATCGTCACCGTGTGCTCCAGGCCTTGCGCATCCGCGTAGGTGACAGTGGCGCCAAAAAAGATCTGGTCGCTGCCGTGGTGGATGCCCGTGTCTGACACCACGGCGATTTCGAGCCGCTTGGTCAGAAAACGAATGCGCCGGTCGATCTCGCGCAGGCGTTTTTTGCCGTAGAGGTAGTCACCGTTTTCAGAGCGATCGCCGTTGCTTGCCGCCCAATGCACGATGTCGACGATTTTGGGCCGCTCGGTGTCGATCAGCACGAACAATTCAGCGCGCAGGCGGGCGTAACCGGCGGGCGTGATGTAATTTTTACCACCCGCAGGCAAGGCCGGCACGGCGCCGCTGCCGTCTTCGTCGCCTCCATCTTCGCCGTCAGACTCTTTGGTGAATGCCTTGTTCATCGTGAACCCTGTCCGAGAGGCAACGACTGGCCGCAAGGAAAAAAATCCGCAACTTCACCCTGGCAGCCTTTTAGTATTGGCATATTGAGTGACCTGCCCCTAATCCCCGTACCAATCAATCTTCCAGAAGTCCAAAGCTTGCGATCTTACTTGATGGGTTTGTGGCTGCCGTCACAAAACGGTTTGTTCTGACTCTGGCCACAGCGGCACATTGTGGCGCGCGGATTGGCCTGTGGCTTGGCCATTGATCAGCAACTCGGCCTCCACGGCGAGCGGGCCGTTCTCGCGCACGCGCACCATGTTGACGATTGGAAGCCCGTTGGAGTCGGCAGTAGCCTCTGCGCCCGCGCTGTGACGCACTACTACCGTGATGGCGCCCGAAGGGTAGTTCTGCGCAATACGCATAAGTTCTGCCACGGGTTGCGCATGCATCGGGGTGAATTCAGGCACCCACCACATTGGGCACAAACACGTCCGGGTGCGACCGCACGCAGCTGCGCGAGTGGATGCACTTCTGTGCATTGCAATGGATCGTGGCTTCCTTGCCGGTGACGACTTCTATAGCCATGAAATTCTCCTTTAATAAAGTGACTATTTTTTGCTGAGGTCCCGATATGCGGCGGGTACGTTCAGGCCGGGGTGGACCCAGCCAAACAAGGCGTAACCACCAAACTCGGGCATGGTGGTTTGCGCAACGGTTTGCTCCAGCGTCAAACCCTTGTCCACAGCCGCCTGCACGTTCTTTTGTACGCTGGCCAAGTAGTCAATATGCCACCTCATGTCTTCACGCGTCATGGCGACACCATGGCCGGGAATGATGCGGGCG
>JANMMR010000179.1:0-10337 GCA_031373455.1 Rhodoferax sp. | reverse complement strand
AGCAGATGGGCGTAATGCGCCTGCAGGGTTTTGCCCTGCTCGCGGGCCTCGCGCGCCACCACCGGCGCGCCCAGCACCAGGTCGGCCTGCACCACGGGCGCAGCGGGCGGGCGGGCGTAGTCGAAGGTCAAGACATTGGTGGCGTAGTCCTTTTGCCGGTAGTCGCGGTTGAGCGCCTGGCCTTCTTCTGCGCCCACGACGCGCACGGTGATTTCAGCGTCGTGTTGCAGCGTGTGGCGAATGCACCGGGCGACGAAGTGGCGCGGCAAGGCGGTGCGGTGGCGGGTGGCACCCTGCGTTTGGCCCAAGGCGAACTGGAGCGAGAGCTGCAGGTGTTTGAGCATCGGTGTGGTTTGCGCTTCGGTAGGCAAATTTCCGGGGGCGGATTTCAGGTGGCGGATTTTTGCCCGCGCGCGCGGCCCGCCGGCTTGAGCGGCAACTCGGGGCGCTCGGTGTCGGAGCGGCCGGGCATGTCGTAGGCGTCAACGATGCGCGCGACCAGGGGGTGGCGCACCACATCGGCGCTGGTCATGCGGCAAAACGAAATGCCGTTGACGCGTTTCAGCACCCGCTCGGCGTCGATCAGGCCGCTTTGCTGCGTCTTGGGCAGGTCGATTTGGCTCACGTCGCCGGTGATCACCGCCTTGGCGCCAAAACCGATGCGCGTCAAAAACATTTTCATCTGCTCGGGCGTGGTGTTTTGCGCTTCGTCGAGGATCACGAAGGCGTTGTTCAGCGTGCGCCCGCGCATGAAGGCCAGCGGGGCGATTTCGATGGTCTGGCGCTCGAAGGCTTTTTGCACCTGGTCAAAGCCCAGCAGGTCGTACAGCGCGTCATACAGGGGGCGCAAATACGGGTCGATCTTCTGCGCCAGGTCGCCCGGCAGGTAGCCGAGTTTTTCACCGGCTTCCACGGCCGGGCGCGTGAGCACGATGCGTTGCACCGCGCTGCGCTGGAGCGCATCGACCGCCATGGCCACCGCCAGGTAAGTCTTGCCGGTGCCGGCCGGGCCAATGCCGAAGGTGATGTCGAAGGCGGCGATGTTGTCGAGGTAAGTGGCCTGGTTCAGCGTGCGCGGTTTGAGCTCGGGGCGGCGGGTTTTGAGCGCGGGAGCGGCAGCGTCGTCCAGGTCCGGGTCGCCGGCCAGCATGATCTGCACCACGGCGGGCTCGATCGGCCGTGCGGCGATCTCATACAGCGCCTGCAAAAGCTCAAGCGCCTGTTTGCAGTGGGCCTTGGTGCCATCGATCTTGAATTGCTCGTGGCGGTGCGCAATCTTCACCTGCAGCGCCGCTTCGATGGTGCGCAGGTGTTCGTCCATCGGGCCGCACAGGTGGCCCAGCCGGGTGTTGTTGGGCGGTGAAAACAGGTGGCGAACGATCATGGCGGGGCGCTGGGGTGGTGTGCTGGTGCTGGCGAGGGTAAACCGCATTGTGGCCTGCGATTGTCGTGCCGGGGCGGGGCGGGTGCATCCGCTAAGATCAAGCCCCAATGAACCCCGCGCACCGCCTCTTTACTGCAAGCTTTGCCACAAGCTTTTACACCACCTGCAGGGGCTTGCCATGATCGGCCGGCTCTGCGGCATTCTGGTTGAGAAAAATCCGCCGCAAGTGGTGCTGGACTGCCACGGCGTGGGTTATGAAGTCAGCGTGCCGATGAGTACGTTTTACAACCTGCCGGCGCTCACGGCCGAGGTCACGCTGCTGACGCATTTCGTGGTGCGCGAAGACGCGCAGCTGCTCTATGGTTTTGCCACAGCGGCGGAGCGCGAGGGCTTTCGCCAGCTCATCAAGATCTCCGGCGTGGGCCCGCGCACGGCGCTCTCGGTGCTCTCGGGCATGAGCGTGGGCGAGCTGGCGCAGGCCGTCACCCTGCAGGAAGCCGGGCGTTTGGTCAAAGTGCCCGGCATCGGCAAAAAAACCGCCGAGCGCCTGCTGCTGGAGCTCAAAGGCAAACTGGGCGCCGACATCGGCATGCCCACCAGCGTCGCCAACGACGCGCAAAGCGACATCCTGCAAGCGCTGTTGGCCTTGGGCTACAGCGACAAGGAAGCCGCCATTTCACTCAAGGCGCTGCCGGCAGACGTGGGTGTGAGTGACGGCATCCGGCTGGCATTGAAGGCTTTGGCGAAATGACGAAATTCTCAGTTGTTTTTCAGGATTGTTTTTCGGCAAAGTTTTCGTTTGCCCGGACAACTGGCGACCACATGGTTTGAGAACTTGCAACACGTGCCACGCCACTCGGTTTCGGTGTGGAGGGTCAAGGGGTTGATCCCGTTCAGCCCTGCTGCAATCCCGGATCGAAGGAATTCATTCCGCAAAAATTCGCAGACGGCCACCTTGTGGAGTCGCTGGGACCATGAAAGCCTGGGTATGGAGCAAAGCACCCAAGTGCAAAGGCGCGAATTGCGGGATGGATGTAGTGCGAATGGCGCCTGCATCCGGTCTGAATACACGAAGAAGTTGACAGTTTTTTGCTCCAAACGGGGTGGGCGGCTTGACAGGCAATATGCGTGCTAAAAATGGACATTAACAGATGGGAGTCATTGCATTGGGATATCCATCCGGATATACTAAGGCCATGAACGCAGCCACACTCAGCATTTCCCCTTGGGGCAACAGCCATGGCATCCGGCTGAGTCGGGGCCTGATGCAGGCCATGGGCATTGAGCCCGGCACCAAACTGCAGGCGCGTGTCACTGGCGCGGGCAGGCTGGAAATTGTGGCAAAAAGCCGGCGCTTGAGCCTGGCGGCCAAGCTCAAGGCATTTGACCCAGCCATTCATGGCGGCGAGCTGATGGCGGATGAGCCTGTGGGCGTTGAATTTGGCGCAAAGTCCGGCAGCGGCAAGCCAGGCCGAAACCCCGGGCGTCGCTGATGCCGGCGGTCAGCGTCTGGGTTCCGGAGCGGCGCGACATCATCTGGATCAACTTCAGCCCGCAGGTGGGACGCGAATTCAGCGCCATGCATCCCATGGTTGTGCTGTCGCCAAAGGCGTTCAACGCCCGCACCGGTGTGGTGATTGGCCTGCCAATGTCGACGTCGGCCTCAAACGAGGGTAACCCCTTCGCAGTGGACAACAGCAAAAGCGCCAAAGAACCCAGCTACATCGTATGCAACCAGCCCAAGAGCCTGGATTGGCGTCTGCGGGGGGCCAGCCCGCACCCATGGCAGCGTGTGCGTGAGCCTGTGTTCAGGCAGGCCTGCGCGGAGCTCAACGATATCCTTGAATTGGTTGTGTCGTGACCGTCCAGACCGACAGTTTCAGTGAAGGGTTGTCCGCCGCGCTGCCTCAGCGCATGGTGTCTGCCGTGCCAACTTCACCGGCTGAAGAGGCGGTGGAACGCGCCCTGCGGCCGAAATTGCTGGGCGAATACATTGGCCAGATGAAAATCCGCGAGCAGCTGGAGATTTTCATCGGTGCGGCCAAAAAGCGCGGCGAGGCGCTCGACCACGTGTTGCTGTTTGGCCCGCCGGGGCTGGGCAAAACCACCTTGAGCCACATCGTCGCGCACGAACTCGGGGTGAATCTGCGCCAGACCAGCGGGCCGGTGCTGGAGAAACCCAAAGACCTGGCGGCGCTGTTGACCAACCTCGAAAAAAACGATGTGTTGTTCATCGATGAGATCCACCGCCTGAGCCCGGTCGTCGAGGAAATTCTGTACCCGGTGCTGGAAGACTACAAGATCGACATCATGATCGGCGAAGGCCCGGCGGCGCGCTCCATCAAGCTGGATTTGCAGCCCTTCACACTGGTGGGCGCCACCACCCGCGCTGGTATGCTCACCAACCCGCTGCGCGACCGTTTTGGCATTGTGGCGCGGCTGGAGTTTTATACGGCCGAAGAATTGGCCCGCATTGTCAAACGCAGTGCTGGCTTGCTCAATGTGCCCACGGACGAAGCCGGCGGATTTGAGATTGCCCGTCGCTCGCGGGGCACGCCGCGCATCGCCAACCGCTTGTTGCGCCGCGTGCGCGACTTTGCCGATGTGAAGGGCAATGGCCAGATCACACTGGACATTGCCAACCGGGCGCTGGTGATGCTCGACGTGGACCCACAGGGCTTTGACGTGATGGACCGCAAACTCCTCGAGGCGGTGATCCACCGTTTTGACGGCGGACCGGTGGGGCTGGACAACATCGCCGCGAGCATTGGCGAGGAGCGCGAGACGATTGAGGATGTGATTGAACCCTACCTGATCCAGCAGGGGTATTTGCAGCGCACGCCGCGTGGGAGAATCGCAACACTGGCGGCCTACCGGCACCTCGGTGTTGCAGCGCCTGACAATTTTATTGGCCCGTCCAGCGAGCTTTTTTAAGACAATAGGCCATGCATTGGCGCGCCCGGGACCTTAAATTAGTTGCAGCCTGGGCCTTGGGGGCGGGCATTCTCGCCGCCAGCGCCTTATGGGTGATCCGTTCCGAAGAGGAGAAACAGCTTGAGACCAGCGCGGAGCAATCCGCCCTGCAATGGGCTGAGTTTGCCGAGCGCTCCTTGCCAGCACCCGAAGAATTTCGCCCGGGCACCGTGCTGCAGACCAGGGCCCGCCAGCAGCTGCTCACCCTGGCCCGTTTCAAAAACATCTTCGAGTACAAAATATTCGACAGCGCGGGCAATCTGGTTTTGGCGTCCACCGATCTCGCCCTGGACGAGGCCGCGCCGTTGCCGGTGCGCCGCTTGAGGATCGGCGACCATCAGGGGGACGCGCTCGGTGCGCAAATTCGCGAACGCGTCATGTTGGGAAAGACCGCCGTTCGGTTGCAGAGGGAGCCGCTGGCAGGCCGCCCTGCTGTTTACAGCGAAGCCTATTTGCCGGTGGTGAAGGGCGGCAAGGTGCAGCGTGTGCTTGAGGTGTTTGTCGACCAGACCGATCTGGCAGCCTCCACACGGGCCGGATTCGCGCGCGTGACCACCATCGTGGGCGGCTTCCTGGCGATCTTCATGGGCATTGCCGTCTACCAATCACGGGGGCGCCTGCGCGCAGCACGGCAGGCCCGGGCGAAGTTCCAGGAGCTGGCCCATGCGGACCCGTTGACGGGCTCGCTCAATCGCGTGAGTTTCAACGAAATACTTGAAAAAGCGGCCAACAAACGCGGCAAGGGCGGGCCCGGGTTTGCGTTGTTGTGCATTGACTTGGACAATTTCAAGGAAATTAACGACACCCTGGGTCACGCGGCGGGGGACCAGGCGCTCAGGGAGGCGCACCAGCGCATTGCGAATGCGGTGCGCGACGGCGACCATGTGGCGCGCCTGGGGGGCGACGAGTTCGCCGTGTTGTTGATGAATGTGCAAAAACGCGCGGTGGTGGCGACACTGGCGCACCGCGTGGTGCAGCGCCTGGGAGAACCCTTGCACCAAGGCGGCATGCAGTTCAGTTTTGGCGGCAGTGTGGGCATTGCCCTCTTCAGTGCCGATGCGACAACGCCGGATGAATTGATGGCCAAGGCCGACCTTGCGTTGTACCGCGCGAAGGAAACGGCGCGCGGTTATTTCACGTTTTACGACGCTGAAATGGATGTCAAATTGCAATCCAGCCGTGAACTGCTACGCGACTTGAACCAGGCCATTGCCGCCAACCAGCTCGAAGTGCACTACCAGGGCCTGTTTGAGCCCGACGCCGACACCCTGATCGGCTACGAAGCGTTGCTGCGTTGGCACCACCCGACACGCGGGATGATCTCGCCGGCCGAATTCATTGGCTTGGCGGAAGATCACGGCCTGATCGGAAAAATCGGCCACTGGGTGCTGGCCCAGGCTTGCCACGACGCCAGCCAATGGCCGGCGTCGCTGTCGGTGCACGTGAACGTGTCGCCAGCCCAGTTTGCCGACACGCAATTGGTCAGCAAAATTCTCGCGGTTCTCAAGGAGACCGGCTTGCCCGCCAAGCGCCTGGGCCTTGAGATCACAGAGTCGCTGCTGGTCAATAACACCGAGCAGGTGAGCCGCGTGTTGGGCGAACTCACCAAGGCCGGCGTAAGCCTGGCCATGGATGATTTTGGCACCGGCTATTCAAGCCTGGCCTACCTCTGGCGTTTCCCGTTTGACAAGGTGAAGATCGACCGGGCCTTCACCAGCAACCTGGACAACAATGCCAAAGTGGCGGTGATCGTGCGTTCGATCATTTCACTGGCCCATGCACTGGACATCCGGGTCAATGCGGAAGGCGTTGAAAGTGAGCAGCAGACCAACGTGTTACGGATGATGGGCTGCGATGAATTGCAGGGTTTCGGGCTTGGAAAGCCGCTGCCCAACCATGCACTGACGCACCGTGGCCATGTGACTGTGCGCGAAATAGAAGAGGAAGCGATTCCGCCCCGAGAATCGCTGTTTTCCGGGCTGGAAGTCAGTTTTCCGCAGTCGCGCCCGGGCCGGCTTTGAAGGGCAAAACCGCCGACTAAGTGGTCGACTCGTCTTGTGTGGTGTCGTCCAGATGGTGGTTGTCGGACCAGCCCACAATTGACAGGCCTTCGGGCGTCCAGAGCAGCCGGTTGATGGTGGCGTTGCCCAGGTCCCAGGTGCGCGGCGCCTGGATTTCCTGGCGCGTGGCGGCGCGGTACAACACGTCCATCACCCCGCCGTGCGCGACCAGCACAATTTGCTGGCCAGCGTGGCCCGCAGCCAGACGGTCCACCACGCCAGTGATGCGCTCTCGAAACCGGATCAGCGACTCACCGCCTTGCGGCGCAAAGGCGGGTTCGCGCTTGCGCCACTTCAAAGCTTCCTGCGGCCACAACTCGGCAATTTGCGCAAAGGTCTTGCCTTCAAATACGCCGAAACCACGCTCGCGCAGGCCTTCGTCGGTTTGAACCCCGCAGCCAACGGCGTTGCTCACAGACTGGGCTGTGTCCCATGCGCGCAGCAGGTCGCTGGCGTAAATGGCGGCAACCGGTTCACCGGCGAGCGCGAGCGCCAGGCGATGCGCCTGCCAGCGGCCCATGGCGTTCAGGCCGATGTCGAGCTGGCCCTGGATGCGGGTGTCGACGTTCCAGGCCGTTTCGCCGTGGCGCACGGCAATGATGCGGGTGGGTTCGATCACGCGGCCACGACCTGCAGGCCCGGCACCGTGGGCCTGGGAAAACTCTCGGGGTCAAATGCCATGTCGCCGCCTTCATGGGCGATGCCCGTGGTTTGCAGGTTTTTGAAGTCGTAACGCCGGCCGTCCATCAAATGCGATGGCACCACGTTTTGCAGGGCACTGAACATGCTCTCAATGCGTCCCGGGAATTTTTTCTCCCAGTCGCGCAACATGGCGCCCACCTGTTTGCGTTGCAGGTTTTCCTGGTTGCCGCACAGGGTGCAGGGGATGATCGGAAAAGCGCGGTGTGCAGCCCAGCGCGTGAGGTCTTTTTCGGCCACGTTTGCCATCGGGCGAATGACGATGTGTTTGCCGTCGTCACTGACTAGTTTGGGCGGCATGCCTTTGAGTTTTCCGCCAAAAAACATGTTGAGGAAAAAGGTCTGCAACATGTCGTCGCGGTGGTGGCCCAGCGCAATTTTGGTGGCGCCCAACTCGTCGGCGACCCGGTACAAAATCCCGCGGCGCAGCCGGCTGCACAGGCTGCACATGGTTTTTCCTTCCGGGATCACGCGCTTGACGATGCTGTAGGTGTCCTGGTTTTCAATATGGAAGGGAACACCAATGGAGTGCAAGTATCCGGGCAGGATGTGTTCGGGAAAGCCAGGCTGTTTCTGGTCAAGATTGACGGCAATCACATCAAACTGGATCGGCGCGCGCTGCTTGAGTTTGAGCAGGATGTCGAGCATGGCGTAACTGTCCTTGCCGCCGCTCACGCAGACCATCACCTTGTCGCCTTGCTTGATCATGTTGTATTCAATGACCGCCTGGCCAACCTGGCGGCACAGGCGCTTTTCGAGCTTTTGGGTTTCGAGATCCATGTTTGCCATATCGGTTTGCCTTCAATTCACCATTGTCCGGTTTCTATCCGGATCGCGACTTCGCAATCGTCAAAAATTTCCAGCTTGGCGATTTTCACCCGCACGCCCCGCACGCCGGGCAGCTGCATCAGGCGGGTGGCTAGTTTGCCGATGAGGCTTTCGAGCAGGTTCACGTGTTCGGCAGTGCATTCATCGATGATGATGCGGCGCACTTTGCGGTAGTCCAGCACGTGCAGGATGTCGTCGTCACGCGGTTGCAAAGGTTGTGGCCCCAGGTGCAATTCGGCATCGACCCGGATTGGCTGCGGCTCGGCCTTCTCCGACGCGAGGATGCCAAGACTGGCGTTGAAACACAGGCCACTGAGCGTGAGCGTCTGGTTCCCGGTGAGGCCGGCTGGAGTCTTCGGCAGTGTTGAAGCGGTGGCGAGTGGCATCCCGGGAGTCTCACATCATTGAAAAATCACGTTCGAATTTCATGAGGTGCTGGCCTCCGTCCACCAGCAAAGTGGTTCCCGTGATGGACGAGTTATCCAGCGCAAATTTCACGGTGGCCACGACATCTG
Organism: Rhodoferax sp.; assembly: GCA_031373455.1. Classification (GTDB taxonomy): domain Bacteria; phylum Pseudomonadota; class Gammaproteobacteria; order Burkholderiales; family Burkholderiaceae_C; genus JANYCG01. The sequence continues at coordinate 1,878 of JANMMR010000179.1, read as the reverse complement.
CCGAAGTGGACGAACGGCCAAGTGGACTTTGCCTGTGCAATTGCTGAAACTTCTCATCACTGAGCAAATGGCTGGCCAGCGTGAGACCCGGCGCGACTCCGACCACGCGGACACTGGGCGCCAGCGCGAGCGCGAGCATGGTGTTGGCGGCTTCCAGCGCGGACTTTGAGAGTGTGTAGCTGAAAAAGTCGGGGTTTTGGTTCCAGAGTTTTTGATCAAGCAGGTTCACGACCACGCCGGTTGTGCCACGTGCCACGGCATGGTGATGCAAAGCCTGAGCCAAAAGAATTGCTGCGCCGGTGTTGGTGTGCAGGTGTTTGTCGAGCGCAGCGTATCCGAAGCTGGCCGGGGTATCGTGCTCAAAGGCGGCGGCGTTGTTGACCACGGCGTCCACTGCGCCGAAGTGGTCAATCACCTGGGGCAGCAGCGCGCGCACCTGCGCCTCATCGTCCAGATTGGCGCCAAACAGGCCACTGGTGCCGGCCAATTTTTCGCACTCGGCGGCCGTCTGGGTGGCCTCGACTATTGAGTGCTGGTAGTGCACGGCGACCTGCCAGCCATCACGGGCGAGCGCCACGGCGATATCGTGGCCGAGCCTTTTGGCAGCACCGGTGACGAGAACAGTTTTGGAGCGGTATGGGGTGTTCATGGAGCGGCTTCGCGGACAATCGGTGCCAAATGCCCAGCACAGCGATTTTAGCCAACCCCCTTCGCCGCCAAATTGCCGAGGCCATCCGGCAAAGCGGTGGCTGGATTGGCTTTGACGCCTTTATGTCCAAGGCGTTGTACGCACCAGAACTGGGGTATTACGCCAATACCCGCGCTAAGTTTGGCACCATGCCGCGCGGCGTGAAGGATGAAGGTGGCGATTTTGCGACGGCACCTGAAATGTCACCTCTGTTTGGCCAGACCGTTGCCGTACAAGTTGCGCAGGCACTGGCGGCAACTGAAACCGCGCACATTTGGGAGTTTGGCGCGGGTTCTGGTGCCCTGGCCTTGCATCTGCTTTCCGAACTGGATCGACAAGGTGTGCCTTGGCAGCGTTACACAATCGTTGATTTGTCGGGCTCCTTGCGGGTGCGTCAGCAGGCAACGCTTGCGCCATTCGGCGAGAAAATCCACTGGGTCGACCAATTGCCGCCAGCCATGCGCGGTGTGGTCATTGGCAATGAAGTGCTGGATGCCATGCCGGTGAAACTGATGGCGTGCCGCGGTGGTCATTGGTTCGAGCGGGGTGTGGCGTTGGCTGAAGGATGTGCCGATGGGATCGACTTTCAGTTCACTTGGCAGGATCGTCCGACAGGATTGCGACCACCGGTGGAAATTGAAGGCCTACACGATTACGTCTGTGAAATTCATGCGCAGGCAGAAGCGTTTGTCCGAACCCTGGGTGACAAGCTGGCTCTAGGCGCCGTGTTCCTCATTGACTACGGTTTCCCCGACCACGAGTATTACCACCCACAGCGTCATATGGGCACATTGATGTGCCATCAGAACCACCGGGCTGACGGCAACCCTTTGGTTGATGTCGGTCAGAAGGACATCACGGCGCATGTCAACTTCACCGGAATTGCACTGGCTGCACAGGACGCCGGTTTCGAAGTTCTTGGATACTGCACGCAGGCACGGTTTTTGATGAACTGCGGCCTGCTCGGATTATTGGAGAACGCATCTTTTGCGGACAAGGCAATGGCCCAAAAATTGATTTCAGAGCACGAAATGGGCGAGTTGTTCAAAGTCATTGGTCTAGCCAAATTTCCGCCGCAAGGAAGTGTTTCGCCCTCCTGGCAAGCCTTGGGCTTTTCCGCCGGTGACCGCTCGCACACCTTGTAGGCAAACAGAAAAAGGCTTGCTGTCAATGTTGCGCTGGATATTCGT
>JANMMR010000140.1:0-2794 GCA_031373455.1 Rhodoferax sp. | reverse complement strand
TTTCACTGTGCCCACGGGCGGAGGCGTGATGAATTTGGCCACCACCGGAAGGTGCCGCGCCTGCCCAATGGCGTTGCGCACCCAGTCACGGTCCAGATCACGGCGCAGGGCCACGTCATCGGCAAAAGCCATGGCGTCAAGGCGCGAGGCGTAGGCGGGGCCTGCCACGGCGGGTTTGGCCACGGCGGCCTTTTTGGGAAGCGCAGGTGCTTGGGCTGAAACGGCACACGCAAGGCCCGCCAACACGCCAAAAACGGCCACATGGCGGATGAAAAATCGACGCGGGCGCAAAGCGCGGGTGCAACTCACTTCTGGGGTTTGGGCCATGGCAATTGGCTGAATTCTCGCTGCAAACCTGCCAGCGCCAGCAAACGCGGGCCATTCGCGGCGCGGTAGCGCTGGGCTTCCATGCGCAACAGCCAGCCGCGAATCTCCGGGTGGTTTGCGCCCAGACGTTCTGCGATGCTGCGCGGCGGGCTGTTGGGCGCCATTGCAATGCCCGCTTTGACGAGGCGCTTGCGCGCGCGCCACAACAGGCGCAGCCAGGGGTCGTGGCGGCTCTTTTCCCACAGCGTCCAGAGGGCGCCGCACAGGCTCACAAAAACCAGAATGCCCAGCAGCAGGTAGAGCAAGTCTTCCCAGCTAGGCGATTCAAAGCCGATGTCCTTGAGCAGGTTGAGCTGCTTGGTCTGCGTGTAATTCAGCACCCACTGGTTCCAGCCGTTGTTCACCGCCTCCCAGGTGGCGCGCAGGTTGGCCAGCAGGCTCGGGTTGACCGCGCCAAACACCCCGGAGAGCGCGCTGGCAATGGCCCCTTGCGGCGCCTGAAGGCGCGTGAAACTGCCGGTGCGCCCGGGGGCGACGGCGGATGTTGGGTCGGCGCGCACCCAGCCTTGCCCGGCAACCCACACTTCAGCCCAGGCGTGTGCATCACTTTGGCGCAGCACCCAAAAGCCGTCGACGTTGTTGCGTTCGCCGCCCTGGTAACCGGTGACCAGGCGCGCGGGCACGTTGAGCGCGCGCATGAGAATCACAAAACTCGAGGCGATGTGTTCGCAAAATCCTTCCTTGCGGTCAAACCAGAATTCGTCGGCGGTGTGTACGCCGTACACGCCGGGCTCCAGGGTGTAGCTGTAACCGCCGGTGCGAAGGCGGGCCATCACGGCGTTGACCAGCTCGGGTGTGCGGGCGTTGCGCAGCGCAGGGTCGGCGCGCAGCTCGGCGGCCCATTGCACAGTGCGCGGGTTGGAGCCCTCGGGCAGCGCCAGGTACTCCAGCAAACCCGCGTGCATCTGCAGCGGGCCGTAGGCAAAACGGGTGTGGCTAATAGCGCTGTAACGCGCCAAATCGGTGAAAGGGCGGTCGGCGGTCCATTGCAAATCCGCGCTCATGGCCAATTGGGCGCCGGCCATGGCGCCGCTCAACGTGGGTTTGCTGGCTGTGGCGTCCAGCAGCAACACCCAAGGCCGGTTGTTCGGCTCCAGCGTCACTTCATACCGCGTGCCTTCTCCCGCCACCTGCAAGCTGGCGGGCAACTGCAAACGCCCGGGCAGAAAGCTGCGCGCCGGTTGCCAGTCGCGCCCATTGAAGCTCGAGAGCACCGGCCCGCGAAAGTACAACTGCGACTGCGGCGGCGGCGCGCCGCTGAAGCGCACCCGCAGGGCAATGCTCTCGTCCAGCGCCAGGCTGGCGATGTTGCCGACCTGCATGCTCGCCGACAGTCCGCTGCGTCCGCTCATGGCGTCGCTGGGCACGCCCCACAGCGGCGCCACGCGCGGGAACAACACAAACAGCAGCGCCATCACCGGCGCGCCGAGCAGCGCCATCCATCCGGCGGTTTTGGCGGCTTCCAGAAGCGGCGGCTTGCCCACCGGCATGTGGGCGTTGACCAGCGCCGTGAGCAAACCCAGCAGCGCAATCAACATGGCTGCGGCGGTGAGCAGCGACTGCGAAAAAAAGAAGTTCGTGAGCATGGTGAAAAAGCTCAGGAAGAAGACCACGAATGCGTCGCGTTTGGCGCGCAGCTCCAGCGTTTTGAGCGCCAGCAGCACGACGATCATCGTCACACCCGCGTCGCGCCCCATCAGTGTGCGGTGCGTGTAAAATGTGGCGCCAACGGTGACCACCAGCAGGATCAGCAGCCACCACTTCGACGGCAGCGGCAGCGACTGCAGGGCGAGCGCGCCGCGCCATACCAGCACACCGGCCGCGAGCAGGCTGCACCACAGCGGCAGGTTGCTCACTTGCGGCAGCACCACCCAGGCGATCACAACCAGCAGGAAGAGGGTGTCGCGGCTGTCGCGCGGCAGTGTGTTGAGCAGTTTCAGCATGGGCTGGGCTCAGCGGTTTTGCCGGGGAAACCCGACTGCAAAAACCCGGACAAAACCCGGCTTGATCCAATGCCAGAAAATATGCTATATAAATAATAGCAAACTATCCATGTAATTCGTGACTTTACAAGCAAAAAACCTTCAAATTCCGGGAAAATCGCGGTTTTTTCGTAAAATGTTAACACCCATGTTAACAATTGAGTTGTTGCCAGGTTCAACATAGAGCCAGCGCCTCCAGGCAGCGCCGCTTGTGGCCTTCACCACTGGCCGCTTTGATCTCCAGACCGGGAAGGCGCAGGCCGTAGTCCAGGCCCTGTTTTTCAGCCGCCAGCACCCAGGCGCACAGGCGCGAGAGTTTGTGCTCCGTATTCGCGGCACCGCAATGCGCGAAGTCGAGCCACAACTCGTACCGCTGCACCTGTTCGGCGTCGCGGCTCACCAGTTCATCGGCCTTGGCGACTTTT
>JANMMR010000128.1:0-17484 GCA_031373455.1 Rhodoferax sp. | reverse complement strand
GCACGAATTTTTCGTGGTCGCGCGGAACTTCCACTCCAAAATCGCATGCGCATGGCCCGGTCGCCGTGCGGTCGTTGATCAAGCCCCACCGCCTAAAAATCAATTGCTATTAAATACATAGCAATAAACGTCCATTCCACGTGACTTGATACACGATTTTATTCAGAAATCACGAAAACCAGGTCAAATTTGACCCGATCATACCCAATATGGGTATTATTTCGGCAATGCAACCGGCGCGAGCAGTTGCGCCCGCTCCTGCGCCATCTGCTCCTCAAACTGCGCGCGGCCCACTTTCACCACGGCGATCAGTTTGGCGCGGTCTTTGTAGTGCGGGTGCATCTGCTCAAATAGCGCGAGGTTGTGCTCTCGAAAACGCAGCAGCGCGGTGGTGACTTCTTCCGGCGCGTGCCCGAGCACTTCGAGCACGCTGGCGCCGCTTTGCAGGCTGGCTTCAAACAGCTCGCGCTGCACACGCATCACGCCGCGCTCGCGCAACTCGTGCCAGTGCGTCACGTCGCGCGCGCGGGCCACCAGCTGCAACTGGGGGAAATGCTCACGCGCCAGGTCAACGATCTTCAGGCACTGGTCCTTGTCGTTCACCGCGATCACCAGCACCTTGGCGCTGCCAGCGCCCGCCGTGCGCAGCAAATCCAGGCGCGTGGCGTCGCCATAAAAAACGCGGTAACCAAAATTGCGCGCCGCTTCGATCATCTCGGCGTCATGGTCCAGCACCGTGCAGGTGTAACCCTGGGCGATCAACATGCGGCCGATGATCTGCCCGTAGCGGCCAAAACCGGCGATCACGATGGGGGCGGACTGCTGCTCAGAGATTTCTTCCATCTGCGGCACACCGCAGTCGGCAAAACGCGGCAACAGCAGTTTGTCTATGGCCACCAAAATCAACGGGCTGAGCAGCATCGATACCGCCACCGCGCCGATCAACAAAGACGCGGTTTCGGGTGGGAACACCTTGGCGCCGCTGGCCGCCTGAAACACCACAAACGCAAATTCACCGCCCTGTGCAAGGAGCAGCGTGAACACCGGGCGGTCCTGAAATGGCAGGCCGATCCAGCGCGCCAGCGTATAAATCACCAGCGCCTTGATGGCCATGAAACCCAGCACCACCAGCGCCATCAAACCGGGCGACTTGAGCAACACGCCCACGTCGATGCTCATGCCGACAGCGATGAAAAACAGGCCCAGGAGCAGGCCCTTAAAAGGCTCGATGTCGGTTTCCAGCTCGCGCCGGTATTCACTCTCGGCCAGCAGCACGCCAGCGAGAAACGCGCCCAGCGCCATCGAGAGGCCAACGAACAACATCAGCGCCGAGATGCCGACCACCAGGAGGAGCGACGCCGCCGTGAAAATCTCGGGCGTGTTGGAGCGCGCGATCCAACGGAAGATCGGGCGCAGCAGCAGGCGCCCTCCGAGCACGATGGCGCCGATCACGGCCAGGATGCGGCCCACGTCCAGCGCCACGTCAACCAGCGCCGCGCCTTCACGCGCCTCGGCGGCGCCGTAAGACGCGCCCAGCAAGGGCAGCAGCGCGAGGATCGGGATGGCGGCGACGTCCTGAAACAGCAAGATCGAAAACCCGGCCTGCCCGCTGGACGTGGGCAGCAGGTTGCGCTCGCCCATCACCTGCAGCGCGATGGCCGTGCTGGAGAGCGCCAGCCCCAGCGCCGCCACCAGCGGCGTGCGCCAGCCGCCAAACACCCCGGGCGACCAGCGGCCGATCAGATAAAACCCGAGAAACAGGGCCGCCGCGCAACCCAGCACCTGCGCGCTGCCCCAGCCGAAAATCGGGCGACGCAGGCTCCACAGGCGTTTGGGTTCGAGTTCCAGCCCGACGAGGAACAACATCAACACCACGCCAAATTCGGCGAAATGCAGGATGTCTTCCACGTTGGTCACCAGGCCCAGGCCCCAGGGGCCGATGGCCAGGCCCGCTGCCAGGTAACCAATGATGGCGCCCAGGCCGAGCGCTTTGGAGAGCGGCACGGCGATCACGGCGGCGCTCAGGTAGATGAGGGAATTGACCAGCCAGGAGGGTGCGTGTTCCATGGCGCTAACATACCACTTCAGTCGACATTTCAACAACAAGCCTGTTCAACGAGGAGCGCGCCATGCCGGTGGTGGTCATTGCCAATCCAAAAGGCGGCGTGGGCAAATCCACGCTGGCGACCAATGTGGCGGGTTATTACGCCAGCAAAGGGCATGCTGTGATGCTCGGGGATGTGGACCGCCAGCAGTCCGCCAAACTCTGGCTGGGGCTCCGGCCACCCAACGCGCGGCCCATTTCGACCTGGGAGGTCAATGCCGACATGATCGTCAAGCCGCCCAAAGGCACCACCCATGTGGTGCTTGATACGCCGGGCGGGCTTTCCGGCTGGCGCTTCAACGACGTGATGAAGATGGCCACCAAAGTGATCATCCCGCTGCAGCCCAGCGTGTTCGATATTTTCGCCACGCGCACTTTCCTGGACGAACTCGCCAAAAGCAAGAATGCCGATCACCTGCAGGTGGGCCTGGTCGGCATGCGTGTGGACGAGCGCACCATCGCTGCTGACAAGCTGCACGCGTTTGTCGATTCGCTCGGCCTGCCGGTGCTGGGCTACGTGCGTGACACGCAAAACTACGTGCACCTGGCCGCGCGCGGCCTGACCCTGTTTGACGTGGCGCCGGGGCGGGTCGAGAAAGATCTGGTGCAGTGGCAGCCAATCTGCAAATGGCTGGACAACTGAGCCTGCACACCCTCATTCAACCGGAGACCCCATGAAAACCTTTCAAACCATCGCCGATCTGGCAGCCTGCGTCGGGCAAGACATTGGCACCAGTGAATGGATCACCATCACGCAGCAGCAGGTCAACCTGTTTGCCGAAGCCACGGGCGACCACCAGTGGATCCACGTGGACGTGGAGCGTGCCAAGGCCGGCCCGTTTGGTGCACCCATCGCGCACGGTTTTCTCACGCTCTCGCTGCTGCCCAAACTCATGGCGAACACTTTTGAAGTGGTGCAAAAGGGCATGGGCGTGAATTACGGCCTCAACAAAGTGCGTTTCACCTCGCCCGCGCCCGTAGGTTGCCGCCTGCGTTCCCGGCTGAAACTGCTCAAGGTCGAAGACATCGAGCGCAACGGCAAACAGTTCACCTGGAGCGTCACGGTGGAGCGCGAAGGCTCCGAGAAGCCGGTGTGTGTGGCCGAGTCGATCGGGCGCAGTTACCCCTGAAAGCCGTTTTGCCGCCAGGCCTCAAACACCGTCACGGCCACGGCGTTTGACAAATTCAGGCTGCGCTGGCCCTCCCGCATCGGCAGCCGCAGCCACTGGTTTGACGCGATTTGTGAGCGCACAGCGTCACTCAGCCCCTGCGTTTCCGAGCCAAACACCAGCCAGTCGCCGGCGGAAAATTTCGCATCGTAAACAGAGGTTTGTCCCCGAGTGGTGAGCGCAAACAGGCGCTCGGGCAACGGCTTTTCGGCGCTTACAAACGCCGGCCAACTGGCGTGGCGGACCACTTTGGCGTATTCATGGTAATCAAGCCCGGCACGGCGCAGCTGCGCGTCTTCCATGCTGAAGCCCAGCGGCTCGACGAGGTGCAAGCGGCAGCCGGTGTTGGCCGCCAGGCGGATCACGTTGCCGGTATTGGGCGGGATTTCGGGGTGGACCAGGACGATGTTGAACATCCCAGGATTGTCCAACGCCGTGACAATTTTTCGACGGGCCGCCCCTAGAAAAATTAGCCCCCTTGGGGGGCAGCGACCCGCGAAGCGGCGGAGCGTGGGGGCTACATCTGCGTTCGGGCGAATACAAGGCCGCAAATATGGGACGCCCCGGCTGCTCGCACGGCGCGGGCGGCGGCGTACAGCGTTGCGCCGCTGGTCATCACGTCGTCAACCAGCACGATTTTTTTGCCGCGAATGTGTGCCGCCAGCAGCGGATCAACGGCAAACGCGTCTTTGACTTCGTTCAGGCGCGCCGCCCGGTCCAGCAGGCTCTGTGCCGGGCTGTCCTTGATGCGCAGCAGCATATCGGCGCGCGTTTTGCCGGGTTCCAGGGCGCGCGCCAACACCAGCGCCTGGTTGTAGCCGCGCTGCTTCAAACGTAAGCGGCTCAAGGGAACCGGCAGCAACAAGTCGGCGCTGGCGAGCGCGGCCTCAACCCCAGGCATGCTTTTGAGCAACAGAGCAAACAGGGTCGCCCAACCCGGGACGTCGTGGAATTTGAAATCCATCACCAGGTCCTGCCACGGAAAGTCGTAACCCACAGCGGTCAAACAGGCGTCCAGCGGCGGCGGGTTGAGCACACATTCGCCACATTGCCTGACGCCACCCAAAACAGGCAAGGCGCAGGTCTGGCAACGCGGTTGCGGTTGGGCAAAGGCGCCCACGCAGGCTTCACACACCGGTTGGGCTGTCGGCCAAGCCCGGCACACGGCGCATTGGCTGGGCACGGCGCCGGCGGCGCGCTGGATCAGCGAACGCAGCATGGGCGCTGTATAAGGAATGAGCGGGCAGGCAAAGCGGTCGGCAAGGGTTTCATGGGGATCCTGTCAATATACTCGCCGCAACCCGTCACCCTGACCCATGCCAACCCAGCGCCCACCCTCCATCGACCCGCACGCCGCCGCGCGCTGGCTGAGCTTGCCGCAGGCAACATCGCCTTGGCTGCACGAAGAAGTGGCGCGCCGGATGGAAGAGCGCCTGGCGTTGATCCGGCTGCAACCGGCGGTCTGGGCGAATTGGGAGCCGTTCAAAGGCGGCATGGCGGCGCAGGCGCTGCTGGCGCGCCGGTACCCGGAATCAACGTGTTATCTGGCGGTGAGTGATCCAAAACACGCCGCCGCAGTGACCCAGCTGGCTGCCAAGCCCTGGTGGAGCCCGGCGCGCTGGAAAACGCCACCGGCCCGCGTGGCGATGCCGCCCGAGGGTGCCGCCCAAATGGTGTGGGCCAACATGGCGCTGCACATGGCGGCCGACCCGCAGGCGCTGATCGACGCGTGGCACCAGGCGCTGGCTGTGGACGGCTTTTTGATGTTCTCCTGCCTGGGGCCGGACACCCTGCGCGAGCTGCGTGGTGTCTACCAGAGCCTCGGCTGGCCAGCGCCTTCGCACGAATTCACCGACATGCACGATTGGGGCGACATGCTGGTGGCCAGCGGATTCGCCGAGCCGGTGCTGGACATGGAACGCATCACCCTGAGTTATGAAACACCCGAGCGCCTGCTGGCCGAGCTGCGTACGCTGGGGCGCAATCTGCATGCGGCACGCTTCCCGGGGTTGCGGGGGCGCGGCTGGTTGGCGCGCCTGAAAGCTGAGCTGACGGCGCAACTCGCCGACCCGGCAGACGGCGGGCGCCTCAAGTTGACGTTTGAGGTGGTTTATGGCCACGCCATCAAGCCGCAGCGGCGCCTGGCGGTCAGCGCTGAAACCACGGTTTCGCTGGATGAAATGCGCAAGGCACTGCGCGGCACCGCTGGGCCGGCTTCCTGAGGCCTGCCGCCAGCGGCCGGGGCACAAGCGTCGGCTACAATCTCGCGGTTGGATTTCAGGGGATTACCCTTGGAGTTTCGAAGAGTAATGGTGCGGACTTGTTCAGGCAACTTGCGTGACAGACTTGATTTTTCGCTTCGCTACGGTTCAGGCTACGGTGACGGGCCAAAGCATCCAGTGGTTTCTGCAGCGTAACTGCTCGGTCACTCCGGGGCAGTTGGGTTTGCTGTACCTCTCGCTGTGTGTGGTGTCTTTGGGCATCGGCACGGCGTTCTGGTTCCAGGGGGCAACCTTTGTGTTGCCGTTTGCCTGGCTGGAGCTGGTCGCGGTCGGTGCTGCGTTTCTGGTCTACGCCCGGCATGCAGGTGACGGCGAGCGGATATCGCTGGCAGGTCCACAGCTGGTGGTGGAGCTGGAAAACGGCGGCAAGCTGGAGCGCACCGAGTTCAACCGTGAATGGGTTCGTGTGGAACCCCGGCTCGGAGACGGCTCGCTGATCGAGTTGTCGGGCCAGGGGCGGCGCATCAACGTGGGCCGGTTTGTCCGGCCCGAGTTGCGGCCGCAGCTGGCGCGCGAGATCCGCATGGCCCTGCGTGACGCTCAGGCGATGGCGGTTGCGCCGTAAAGTTTTGGAATTTTGATTGAGGCAATGAAGAAGTGAACACGATGAAGAGCATTTTCAATACATTCGCCCGGTTGCTGCTGCTGATTGGCGCGTGGGCCGGTTCCGTGGCCCTGACAGCTGCGCATGCGGTCAACAGCTTGCCGGGCGGGCCCGCCGTCAACCAGCTCAACCTGCACCCGGCGGTGACCAAAATCGCCGAAGAACAGGCTTGGCTGCACTGGTTCATGATGATTGTCTGCACCGTGATCTTTGTCGCGGTGTTTGGTGTGATGTTTTATTCGATCTGGAAACACCGCAAGGACAAAGGGTATAAGGCCGCGAATTTCCACGAGTCCGTCACCGTTGAAGTGATCTGGACCATCGTGCCCTTCATCATCGTGATCCTGATGGCCCTGCCCGCCACCAAGGTGATTGTGGCGATGAAAGACACCACCAATGCCGACCTCACCATCAAGGCCACCGGTTACCAGTGGAAATGGGGTTACGACTACCTGAAGGGCGAGGGCGAAGGCATCGGTTTTGTCTCGCAACTCGACAGCACCCATCGCGAAATGTCAAACAACGGCGGCCCCAAGCCCGGCCAGGTGGTCGATGACTACCTGCTCAAGGTGGACAACCCGCTGGTGGTGCCGGTCAACAAAAAAGTGCGCGTCATCGTTACCGCAGTCGACGTGATCCACGCCTTCATGGTGCCTTCGTTCGGCATCAAGCAGGACGCGATTCCCGGCTTCGTCCGGGACACCTGGTTCCGCGCTGAAAAGACGGGCGACTTCTACGGCCAATGCGCCGAGCTGTGTGGCAAAGAACACGCCTACATGCCGATTCACGTGAAAGTGCTGTCGGCGGAGGATTACGCCAAATGGGTGGACGGCGAGAAGAAAAAAATGGCCGCGAAGCTGGATGACCCCGCCAAGGTCTGGACCGCAGGCGACATCATCAAACGCGGTGAAAAGGTCTATGCCGCCAACTGTGCCGCCTGCCACCAGGCCAACGGCAAGGGCGCAGGCCCGATCAAGCCGCTGGATGGCGCTGCCGTGGTGCTGGACGCTGACAAAGGCAAGGAAATTGCGGTTCTCCTGAATGGCCAGAACCAGGGCGCGATGCCGGCCTGGAAACAACTGAGCGATACCGACATTGCGGCGGTGATCACCTTCACCAAGAACAACTGGTCGAACAAGACCGGTCAGCTCGTGCAACCATCGGAAATTGCGTCTGCGCGCAAGTGATGGCGCCAGCGCCTGTCCCGGAAATTTGAGAATTTAGAGAATTGAGAAGGAATCCAGCATGAGCGCCGTTATAGACCACCACGACCACGCCCATGGCGCCGGTCACCACGATGACCACGCCCATCATGGCGCCCCCGCCGGCTGGCGGCGCTGGGTGTTTGCCACCAACCACAAAGACATCGGGACGCTGTATTTGTTGTTTGCGTTCACCATGCTGATGTTTGGCGGCGTATTGGCGCTGCTGATCCGCGCCGAGTTGTTCCAGCCCGGCCTGCAACTGGTCAACCCCGAGCTCTTCAACCAGCTCACCACCATGCACGGTGTGGTGATGGTGTTTGGCGCCATCATGCCGGCGTTTGTGGGTTTCGCCAACTGGATGATCCCGCTGCAGATCGGCGCGCCAGACATGGCCTTCGCCCGCATGAACAACCTGAGCTTCTGGCTGGTGATTCCAGCTGGCGTGCTGGTGGTCCTGTCCTTCTTCATGCCAGGCGGCGCTCCGGCGGCGGGCTGGACGTTTTATGCGCCGCTCACGCTGCAAATGGGCCCGTCAATGGACGCCGGCATTTTTGCCCTGCACATCCTGGGCGCCAGCTCGATCATGGGCTCCATCAACATCATCGTCACCATCCTCAACATGCGCGCACCCGGCATGACGCTGATGAAAATGCCGATGTTCTGCTGGACCTGGCTCATCACCGCCTACCTGCTGATCGCCGTGATGCCGGTGCTCGCGGGCGCCATCACCATGACGCTCACCGACCGCCACTTTGGCACCAGCTTCTTCAACCCCGCTGCGGGAGGCGACCCGGTGATGTTCCAGCACATCTTCTGGTTCTTTGGCCACCCCGAGGTCTACATCATGATTTTGCCGGCCTTCGGCATCATCAGCCAGGTGGTGCCGGCATTTGCCCGCAAGCGCCTGTTTGGTTACGCCTCGATGGTGTACGCCACCTCGTCCATTGCCATTTTGAGCTTCATCGTGTGGGCTCACCACATGTTCACCACCGGCATGCCAGTGACGGGCCAGCTGTTTTTCATGTACGCCACGATGCTGATCGCCGTGCCCACAGCCGTGAAAATTTTCAACTGGATCGCCACCATGTGGCAAGGCTCCATGACGTTTGAAACGCCGATGCTGTTCGCCGTCGGCTTCATCTTCGTGTTCACAATGGGTGGCTTCACCGGCCTGATTCTGGCCATGGCGCCGATCGACATCCAGCTGCAAGACACGTATTACGTGGTGGCGCACTTTCACTACGTGCTGGTGGCCGGTTCGCTGTATGGCATGTTCGCCGGCTATTACTACTGGGCGCCCAAGTGGACCGGTGTGATGTACAGCGAAACGCGCGGCAAGATCCACTTTTGGTGGTCACTGATCGCCTTCAACGTCACCTTCTTCCCGATGCACTTCCTCGGCCTCGCCGGCATGCCGCGCCGTTACGCCGACTACCCGATGCAGTTCGCCGACTTCAACATGCTGGCGTCCATTGGCGCGTTTGGTTTCGGCCTGGCACAGGTTTATTTCTTCTTCTTCATCGTTTTGCCCGGTATGCGTGGCAAGGGCGAACCTGCTGCACAAAAGCCGTGGGAAGGCGCTGAAGGCCTGGAGTGGGAAGTGCCATCACCGGCGCCCTTCCACACCTTTGAAACACCGCCCAAGCTCAATGCGGCGGCAAACCAGGTGGTGGGCTGAAGTCCCTGCCTTGATATTTGCGGCATAAGGTCATGACCCCCGAACAGAAACGAGCCAACCGCCGGACAGGATTGATCCTGGGATCCATCGCGCTCGTGTTTTTGCTCGGGTTCATCGCCAAGATGGCCTTGCTGGGCAAATAAGCCCCGCCAGCAAATCACCTTCCCATGAACCTGAAACTCGAAAACGTGAGACTGCTGGGCAAGCTGGCCGTGGTCACGGTGGGCATGTTCGGGTTTGGTTATGCCCTGATTCCCCTTTACAAGGCGATCTGCGAAGCCACCGGCATCAATATTCTGGCCTTGGGCGACACCAACCTGCCCGGCGCCAAAAAACTGAGCGCCAGAGACGTGGCCAACACGCAGGTGGACATGTCCCGCACCATCACCGTCGAATTTGATGCCAATGCGCGTGGGCCCTGGGAGTTCAAGCCGCAAAAGGCTTCGCTGCAAGTGCATCCGGGCGAGCTTGCCACGGTGATGTACGAGTTCCAGAACACGCAAAACCGGCGCATGGCCGCACAGGCGATTCCCAGCTACGCGCCGATGCAGGCCTCGGCCCATTTCAACAAGCTGGAGTGTTTCTGTTTCCAGCAGTACACGTTGGATCCGGGCGAGAAAAAACAGTGGCCGGTGGCGTTTGTGATTGACCCAAAGTTGTCGCGTGACGTGACCACCATCACGCTGTCGTACACGTTTTTTGAAGTCGGCAGCAAGACACCGGCCGCGCCAACAGCCGATGCCTCCAAGGTTTTGGTGAAACCGGCCGTGGCTGGAGCGGGCGCATGAGCGAAAGCCGCGTCTTGGAGCCAGTGCCAAAGATGTCGTTTGGCCGAAGCATCAAAACCGTCGCCTGGTCGTTTTTGGGCATCCGAAAACGCAGCGAGTTTGAGAATGACCTGGCCCGCGTCAACCCGCTGCACGTGATCGTGGTGGCGGTGGGAGCCGTGTTGATGTTTGTGGTCGGTTTGATATTTTTTGTGAACTGGGTCGTCGCTGTATAACGGCTCCCTGAAATTTTGATTTTTGAATAAGGTTTGAAGCTGACATGAGTTCAACATCCCACGGTGGCACCCCCTACTACTTCGTGCCCAACCCGTCGCGCCACCCGGCGATGGCGGCGCTCGGCCTGTTTTTCACATTTTTTGGCGGTGCCCAGTGGATGAATGGCGCGGACTGGGGCAAATGGGTCATGACCGCCGGCCTGTTGTGGTTCCTGTGGGTGCTCTTCAGCTGGTTCAGCGACGCGATTGCGGAGAGCGAAGGCCACCAGTACGGCCACAAGATCGACATCTCCTTCCGCTGGAGCATGAGCTGGTTCATCTTCTCCGAAGTGATGTTCTTCGGCGCGTTTTTCTCGGCCCTGTGGTGGGTGCGCGGGCATTCGGTGCCGGCTTTGGGGAGTCTGGAAAACGCCGTGTTATGGCCGGATTTCAAGGCCGTATGGCCCAGCGTCGCGGCCGGTGTTACCGCCGCGCCGGCAGCCATCATCGAGCCCTTCACAACCATGACACCGTTCTGGTTGCCAACCATCAACACCGCCTTGTTGTTGTCATCCGGCGTGACCTTGACGATCGCCCACCATGCCTTGCAGCACAACAACCGTGCCCGCACCATCGCGTTCATGTGGCTCACGGTGTTGCTCGGCCTGGTGTTCCTGTTTGTTCAGGGCTACGAGTACGCGCACGCCTACAGCGACCTGAACCTCAAGCTCACCTCGGGCGTGTACGGCTCTACCTTCTTCCTGCTCACGGGTTTCCACGGCTTCCACGTGTTTGTCGGCATGTTGATGCTGTTCTTCATCACCTTGCGCCTGCACAAGGGTCATTTCACGGCTGACCGCCATTTTGGCTTCGAAGGCGCGGCCTGGTATTGGCACTTTGTGGACGTGGTCTGGCTCGGGCTGTATATTCTGGTTTATTGGTTGTAGGTTTACCGGAGCAAAGCCTCTGGCCCGGTTTGGGGCGAACAGCCAGGCCCTGCAAAAAGGCACCGCTCGCGGTGCCTTTTTTGATGATCGGCGCCGCGTTTGTGGGCAAGGCCCATTGACGGCGCCGGCTTCAACGGCTCAGGGGGATTCCGGTCGGCTGCACGTAGCCCAACTTCCAGGCCACCAAAATACAAATGAACAGGAATATCGAAATGCCCACCCGCAAGGCCAGTGCGCGGAACATGTTGGACGATTTCTGTTTGTCGTCTTTGGCGTCTTTGCCGCCCCGCATCATGAAAAACAGCGCACTGGCAAGGCTGCCCAGAATGCCAATGAAAGCCAGGATGACGAAATATTTCATACAAGGGATTATCCCGTGAGCGCAGGCGCGAAGAGGATTGGATGCCGCAGCTGAGATTCTGGCTGCTCAGCCTGGCCGCTGCGTTGGCCGTCTTCGCCACCCTGGCCCTGGGGCATTGGCAACTCACGCGCGCCTGGTCCAAGGAGGCTTTGGCGGCGGCGGTCGAAGCCCAGGGCGCGCTTGCTCAGCTGGACAATGCAGCCTTCGCCAATCAGGGTTCGCTGCCTGCCAATTTGCACAGAAAGGCCCGGGTCACCGGCACCTGGGCTGCGGCCCACACGGTTTTTCTCGACAACCGCCAGATGGACGCCAAGCCCGGCTTCTACGTGCTCACCCCGCTGCGCCTGCAGGACTCTGCGGCCGTGGTGCTGGTTCAGCGAGGCTGGGTGCCCCGCAATTTCCAGGACCGCAGCGTGTTGCCGCCGGTGGCCACCAGCGCCAGTGTGGTGCAGCTTGAAGGCCGCATCGAAGCGCCGCCGTCGCGCCTGTTTGACCTTGGCAACGACGGGCAAGGGCCGATCCGGCAAAATCTGGACATGACAGCATTTGCGCGCGAAACCGGCCTGGCCCTTTTGCCGGTCTCGCTGGTCCAGACCGGGCTGGCCGATGCCGCCCCTGATGGCTTGCTGCGCAACTGGCCAGTGCCCGTTTCAGGTGCCGGCAAAAACTATGGTTACGCCTTTCAGTGGTTTGCCTTGAGCGCCCTGATCGCTGCACTTTATGGCTGGTTTCAGTTTGGCAAAAAGTATGTCTCACAGCGCAAATCCTGAATCCACAGCCTCCGCCCAAGCCCACGGCCCGCGCGACGAGCCGCTGGGCCTGACTGTGCATTCACTGCCCAACCCCACCGAAGCCATGGACGAGGGCAAACGCACCGCAAGCGGCCGCTGGAAGATGATCCTCGTGCTGCTGATCTGTGCCGCCCCGGTGATCGCCTCCTATTTCACCTACTACATCGTGCGGCCAGACGGCCGGCGTAATTTTGGCGAGTTGATCGAGCCCCAGCGCAGTCTGCCCAATCTGACTGCCGCCACGCTTGAGGGCAAACCGGTCAACCTGCAAAGCCTCAAAGGCCAGTGGTTGCTGGTGAGTGTGGGGCAGGGTGCATGCAGCGAGGCTTGTGCGCACAACCTGTACCTGCAGCGGCAACTGCACACCAGCCTGGGCAAAGACAAAGACCGCGTAGAGCGCGTCTGGCTGATTGCCGACGCCAGGGTGGCGGACCAAACACCCGTCGATTCCGCCTTGCGCACCGCGATCACCGACGCCGTCATCCTGCGCCTGGGCGCACCGCAACTGGCGGGCTGGCTGGCACCGGCTGAAGGCCGCAGCCTCTCCGACCACCTCTACCTGGTCGATCCGATGGGCAACTGGATGATGCGCTTTCCGGCACAGCTCGATCTGGCCGCCGCTGCCAAAGCCAAAAAAGACATCGAGCGCCTGTTGCGGGCATCGGCCTCCTGGGACACTGCCGGGCGTTGACGCGCCCTCGCTGCAAGCTGCCATGACCAACCCCGCGTTGTACAACCTCACCCCGCTGGCTCCGATGCTGCTCGCCGGGCTGGTGTTGGCCCTGGTGCCTGTTGCCTGGGTCGCCTGGCGCCACCGCCAAGGCACGCCGGTGAGCCGGGTGCGGGCTTTGACCCTGCTCACCTTGTTTTTGACCTTCGACCTGGTGCTCTTTGGCGCATTCACCCGTTTGACCGATTCCGGCTTGGGCTGCCCGGACTGGCCGGGCTGTTACGGCACTGCGAGCCCATTGGGCGCTGCAGCCAGCATCGAAGCCGCCGAGGCCATCCTGCCCAGTGGCCCGGTAACGCAGCGGAAGGCCTGGATCGAAATGGTCCACCGTTACCTCGCCACCGGCGTCGGCGCCTTGATTTTGCTGGTGGCGGTGCTCGGCTGGAACCGCCTGCGCGCCAACCGCGGGTGGGCGCTGGCCACGTTGGTGTGGGTCTGCGTGCAAGGCGCGTTTGGCGCACTCACAGTGACCATGAAGCTCTTTCCCGCCATCGTGACCCTGCATTTGCTCGGAGGGCTGATCCTGCTCGCCCTGTTGACGGTTCAGGTGGTGCGCCAGGCCGACGCGCCCGCGCGGCCGGTGGCCTTGGGCGGCGCAGCAAGCGCCCTGCTCTGGCTGGGCATGTCCGCGCTGGCGGTTCAGGTGGCTTTGGGTGGGTGGGTCAGCACCAATTACGCCGTGTTGGCGTGCAGTGATTTCCCGCGCTGCCAGGGCAGCTTCTGGCCGCCGATGGATTTTGCACAGGGTTTTGAAGTCTGGCGGCCCTTAGGGCTGACGGGCGCCGCCGCGCCTGGCAGCGACGCCGGGCACATCTCTTTCGCGGCGCTCACGGCCATCCATTTTGTGCACCGGGCCTGGGCGCTGGTGGTGCTTGTGCTGCTGGGCGCATTGGCCTGGCACCTGAACCGTCACCCGGCGTTGCGCCAATCCTCACGCTGGCTGGCCGGGCTTTTGGGCCTGCAGGTGGCCACCGGTTTGGCCAATGTGGTGCTGGGTTGGCCGCTCTTGGCAGCCGTTTTGCACACCGGCGGGGCAGCGGCGTTGGTGGTGGTACTCACGGCCGTGGTGTGCGCCACACGCATCGGCGCAGCGCGCAGCCACGAGGCTTCACCCTCTTCTTGGGGAGCGGCTGCATGAGTGAGGCGCAGACCATGGCCAAGCCAACCCTGCGCACCCTGCTTGCGCAGTACAACGCGCTGACCAAGCCGCGCGTGATCCAGCTCATTGTGTTTTGCGCGCTGATTGGCATGGTGCTGGCAGTGCCGGGGTTGCCGTCTCTGGCGGAGCTCAAACTCGCCGCCATTGCCTGCTTTGGCATCTGGCTCGTGGCGGGCGCAGCGGCGGCTTTCAACTGCCTGGTCGAGAAGGGCATCGACGCCAAAATGAAACGCACCTCGTGGCGGCCCACCGCCAAGGGCGAGTTGAGTGATGTGCAAACTGGCCATTTCTCTGCCGTGTTGTGCGCGCTGGGTTCGGCGCTGCTGTACCTCTGGGTCAACCCGCTGACCATGTGGCTCACCTTCGCCACGTTTGTCGGTTACGCCGTGGTCTACACCGTGATCTTGAAGCCGCTCACGCCGCAAAACATCGTGATCGGTGGCGCTTCGGGCGCGATGCCGCCGGTGCTCGGCTGGGCCGCGATGACCGGTGAAGTCGGCCCCGAAGCGCTCATTCTGTTCCTCATCATCTTCCTGTGGACGCCTCCGCACTTCTGGGCGCTGGCGCTGTACCGCGTGGAAGACTACCGCAAATCCGGCCTGCCGATGTTGCCCGTCACCCACGGCAGCGCGTTCACCCGGCTGCAGATCGTGCTCTACACCTTCATCCTGTTTGCCGCCTGCCTGCTGCCGTTTTTGTATGGCATGAGCTCGTGGATTTACCTGGGCGTGGCGGTGGCCGTGAGCCTCGGATTTTGCGGCTACGCGATTGCCCTGTGGCGCAACTACTCCGACTCGCTGGCGCGCAAGACCTTCCGTTTTTCATTGATCCACTTGAGCGTGTTGTTTGCCTCGTTTCTGGTGGACCACTATGTTTTTTAAACGCTTGCGCCTCGCCACTAGCCCCCGCCCATGAAACGTCGAACCGCTCTTCAATCCATCACCTTAAGCGCTGCTGCCACGGCGCAGGGTGGTCTGGCGGTCTCGCTGCTGGGCGCCTGCTCCGAAAACAAACCCTCGTTTGTCTCCATCGACGTCACCGGCGCCGACTACGCCAAAGATTTCGCAATGGTTGGCCCGCAAGGCGGACCGCTGAAAGACCACAACGGCCAACCCCGCGCCATCAAGGACTTTGCCGGCAAGGTGGTGGTGGTGTTCTTCGGCTACACCCAATGCCCCGACGTTTGCCCGACCACCATGGCCGAGCTGGCCGAGGTGAAGAAGCTGCTGGGCAAAGACGGCGACAAGCTTCAAGCCGTGTTCATCACCGTCGACCCTGCGCGCGACACGCCAGAGGTGCTCAAAGCCTACATGGCCAACTTCGACCCGGCCTTCCTCGCGCTCATTCCTTCAGCCGCCCAGCTGCCCGAGCTGGCAAAGTACTACAAGGTGTATTACAAGAAAGTCGACGGTAAAACGCCCACCAGTTACACCATGGACCACTCAGCCGGCAGTTTTGTCTACGACACACGCGGGCAGCTGCGCCTGTACACGCGTTACGGCAGTGGCGCCAAGGCGCTGGCTTCGGATATTGCGCAGCTTTTAAAACAAGGCTGACGCGGCCAGACCCGCCAGTTTGGCAGGGAATCCGGTAAAAATCCAAATTTGTTAACATGGGTGTTAACAAATTTGGATTTTTACCGATTTTTCAGAAATTTATAGAAAAATAGGGCGTTAAGTCACGTGAAATATCAATAGTTTGCTATTATTTATATAGCAAAATTCAGGCCGAAGCCTGTGCAATGACGTTTTCGCGGCGGTGTCGCCAATAGCGGGATGAGTATCAGACCTGCGCGCTTTTCCTGTCGCCTTGCGCCGTGGGCTGCGTTGCGCCCGCCGCCGCAGGCCGCCCAAACAGGTAGCCTTGAAACGCCTGGCAGCCATTCGCCGCGAGGAAGGCCATTTGTCCTTCAGTCTCGACGCCTTCGGCGACAACTTCCAGGCCCAGCGCTTTGGCCAGCGTCAAAATCGAGATGGCGATGGCGGCGTCGGCCGGTTCGGTCAACACGTCGCGCACAAAGGTCTTGTCGATCTTGAGCTGGTCCAGCGGCAGGGCCTTGAGGTAGCCGAGCGACGAATAACCGGTGCCAAAGTCGTCCAGAGAAAAACCCACACCCAAGGCTTTCAGCTCCTGCATTTTGGCCACCACATCGGCCAGGTCATTGAGCAGCAGGCTTTCCGTGAGTTCGAGCTTGAGCAGACCCGCGTCGGCGCCCGTCTCTGCGAGGGCCTGCTGTACCAGGCTGACGAAATCGCGCTGGCGGAACTGGCGGGCGCTGACGTTGACCGAGACCGCCAACTTGCACGTCGCGGGGTCGCCGGACCACAGCGCCAACTGTGAGCAGGCGGCCTTCAGCACCTGCGCACCCAGAAGCAAAATCAGGCCCGATTCCTCCGCCAGGCCAATAAATTCCGCTGGCAACACCAGGCCGCGTTGCGGGTGTTGCCAGCGCGCGAGCGCTTCGTAACCCTGCGCCTGGCGCTGTGCGTCAACCACCACCTGGTAATGCAGGCTGATCTCGCCGCGCTGCAAACCCAGCCTCAATTCACCTTCCAGCGCGTTGCGCCGGGCCACAGCAGCCTGCATGTCGGGGTCGAAAAAGCGCAGCAGGTTGCGGCCGTCGGCCTTGGCCTGGTACATCGCCGTGTCGGCCCGTTTGAGCACCTGGTCGGCGTCAGCGTCGTTGGCCGAAAACAGCGTCACGCCCATGCTGGGGGTGCAATGGTGGTCGAAGCCATTCAGGTCGTAGGGGTCGTTCAGGGCGGACAGCAGTTTTTGGCCGACTTGCCTGGCTTGCAGGGCCGCGTTCGATTCGTCTTCGCTCAAGGTTTTGAGAATGATCACAAACTCATCACCGCCCAGGCGCGCCACCGTGTCCACCCCGCGCACGCCTTCCTTCAGCCGCAGCGCCACTTTCTGCAGCAGCAGGTCACCGGTATGGTGCCCTTTGGTGTCATTGAGCTGCTTGAAATTGTCCAGGTCGATGAACAACAAGGCCGCGTTCGTGGTGTCACGGCGGCAGTTTTCCATGGCCTCCTTGAGCCGCTCCATGAAATGCGCCCGGTTGGGCAGTTCGGTCAAGGGGTCGAAAAAAGCCAGGTGGCGGATGGTTTGCTCAGCGGCTTTTTGCGCCGTGATGTCGCGGCCTACGCCACGGTACCCTTGAAACTCGCCGCTTGCGTCAAACACCGGGTTGCCGGTGATGGCGATCCAGACCATGGCGCCATGGACATCGAGGCGCTGGATTTCCAGGTCGTGAAACGGCAAATGGGCCTGCAACACGCGCCGGTGCGCGTCCCAGTCAGCCTCGGTCAGATTCAAGGCGCCCCCATCCCAGCGCAAATGGCCCAACACCGGCTGGCTCGCGTGCGGCTGTGGGCGCCGTTTGCCCTGGAACTCGGTAAAACGGAAATTCCTGTCTTGTTCCCAGTACCAGTCGCTGGAGAGTTCTGTCAGGTTGCGAAAGCGGTTT